>CALDNV010000307.1:0-22300 GCA_937914605.1 uncultured Neisseria sp. | reverse complement strand
ATTTGGCTGGGGAGGAAGGATTCGAACCTTCGCATGCTGGAATCAAAATCCAGTGTCTTAACCGCTTGACGACTCCCCAACAAAGGGATTTGGCTGGGGAGGAAGGATTCGAACCTTCGCATGCTGGAATCAAAATCCAGTGTCTTAACCGCTTGACGACTCCCCAACTTTATCAAATCATTTGAAACAAAGGATGAACGTCTAAACCTTCAACACAATATGCTTCATATGATTGTGAAACTTGTTGGTATATATTGTTTGCTTCTTGCCAACTATCCGTAGAGAGAAATATACACGCTCCAGATCCTGTCATTAGCGCAGAACCATATTCGGATAATTCACAATAAGCTTTCCAAACCTCAGGATATTCCTGAAAAACAACAGCCTGCATATCATTTCTAAACGGCTGCAAAGATTGGAAAGTCGGCATTATGCTTGGTTTGGAATTTCGTGTCAAGTTCTCATGCGAGAAAATTTTAGCAGTAGAAACATGTACCGACGGTTTGACTATCACATACCATTGTTTAGGAATTTCTATTTTGACTAATTGCTCACCGATTCCTCGTGCAAAAGCACTTTGCCCAAAAAGGAAAAACGGCACATCCGCACCCAAACCGACCGCCAAATCAATAAGCTGTTGCCTTGTCAGCCGACATTGCCACCATTGATTCAACACGGTTAACACGGTTGCCGCATCGGAGCTGCCTCCGCCCAATCCTCCCCCTGTCGGAATCTTTTTCTCCAACCAGATTTCCACACCACGACAGGAACCGGTATGTTGCTGCAAAGAAAGCGCGGCACGATAAGCCAAATCTTGTTCGTAAGGAATACCTTCAGTGGGATTATGCAGAATAATCTTTTTATCGTCTCGTGGCTTCAGGCAGACGGTATCATACAGCCCGACAAAGCAGAAAATACTTTCTAAATTATGATATCCGTCATCCCTTCTGCCCGTAATACGCAAATCGAGATTCAACTTAGCAGGCGCGGGAAAGGCTTGAGCGTCGGAAGGAATGTCCATATCAAGCTCTTTTTTTATTTTTTAAGGCGGGCTGCACATTGCGTCTGATCGCTGGCAGCAGGTTCGTGGTTGACTTCGTCAAATACCAGACGGACATTTAATTTGGCATTTTCCAATTGAAGGATTTTCGGTTTGCCTTCGCTATTGGTGCTGCGTGTAATAGTCCAATTAAATTGTTCCAAACGGCCATCGGGCAACAATCGATATGGCGCATTGGCAACGCGTTTGCCATCCGCCCAAATATGCAGATATTGAACAGGCAATTCATAGCCCAAAAGTTTGTTGCTGAGCTCTTCTGCTGTTTCTGCCTGATAGACTCGACCTTTACTGTCTACTGCCAATACACCTTGATTGTCTTTACATAACTGTCCGACCGTACTGCCCAAAGGCGTATTGACGCTAATGGTTTGGACTTGATTTTGATAGGACCAGTCAAAATTGGCGTAAGAGCCTTTTTCTTCGACTTTTACTGCCAATCTTCCGTCTGCAGTGAAATCATTGACATTCTCCGCCGGCTTCCAATCATTTTGCTGAGACAAATTAGGATGCACACAAGCGGCAAGCAATGTCAGTGTTGCAATAGATACTAAGGTTTGTAATTTCATAAATACTCCCAAAAGGTCGTCTGAAAACGATCTATCATCCCGGCTTCTTCCAAGGCCTTGCTTCCAGACGACCTCTTTCATTATTTCGATTTTATGGAACGCCCCGATTGGGCTTTTTTCGTTGGTTTAGGAGCAGCCTCCACGCCGAAACGCTTCATGGTTTCCCGCAATATTTTCATATCGCCTTCGCCCTTCAGGCTGTCCGTCCATATTTTTTTGGCTTTTTCCTGCTCTCCGGATGCCCACAATGCTTCGCCCAAGTGTGCGGCAACTTCTGCATCGGGATATTTTTCAAACGCATATTGCAAATAAGGCAATGCGGTTTGCACATCGTCTTTCAGAAAATAAGCCCAACCCAAACTGTCATTGATGGCAGGGTTTTCCGGCTCAATTTGATAAGCAGCCTGAATCAGTTTAAAGGCTTCGTCTAAATTTTTCTTGGTTGGGGACAGCAAAATATAACCCAACGCATTCAAACCATTGGCGTTATCCGGTGCCAATTCAACTACGCGGCGCAAATCGGCAATTGCCTTGCCCTGATCGCCCATACGGTCATAAATCATGGCTCGTTGGTACAAAACATCAGGCAACTGCTCCATGGCATCCGGCTGCCGGCTTATCTTGGGCAACATTTTATTCAGCTCGGACAATGCTTCTTGCAAATTATCGTGTTTGGACAAAGCAAACAGGGTAACCCGTTGCAATTCCTTACTGCCGAAATAACGCCCTTCCTGTTCCGGCAGGCTTTGCGCCCGACGTGCTTCTGCCAAAGCTGCCTTACCGTTTCCTTGTTCGGCCTCTAATGAAGCACCGAAAACTGCTTTATCAAAAACATAACTGGGGGAAACAACTTTGGCAAGCCATTGTTTGGCTTTGGGATAGTCTTTAACATCGGCATAAGCCATCGCACCAATCAGGGCGGCACGGCTTTGCTGTTCGCTTGTTCCGATGTTATACGCCTTATCCAAATAATTGATAATCGTCGAAATATCGTCTTTACGATTGCTTGCCAATAACGCTGCCTGAATATACAGGTCTGGATTCGGGTTATTTTCCAAAAGCGTACGCAGGCGCGCATAGGCTTTGTCGTTTTGTTTATTGGAAATCAGGTTGACGATTTCCAACTCCTGCCATACGGGCGAAAGATTGCGTGTATCGGTTTGCTCGAAGAAGCCGTTTAATATTTCGGGACTGCGTTGCGCCATCAGCCGCAAAGTCAGTAAAGTCGGCGGCAGCATCTCTGCATCCAGCCCTGCCAAACGTTGCAATGCCGCAATGGCATGTTTCTTTTTGCCGCCTTGTGCGCTGAAAATCACATCGGCAATCGCAGCTTCCGGCAAATCTTTATATTTCAAAGCTTCCTTATGGACTTGTGACGAAGCTTTCTCTGCCAACCCCGGTTGCTGAATCGCCGCCTGAGCCAACAGCAGGAAAATACGCTGATTCTGTTCTTCGCTGGCATTGGCCAAAATATCATCCAAACCATTCAAGGTCTTATCGCCCTGCCCCAGCAAGATATTGCGCAACCAGGTCATACGTTTTTGCGCATTACCCGGAACAGGTTCGATTTCACGCCATTTTTGATAAATCATTTCCGCCTGTTGGAACGCATTGAGCGAAACCGCCATTTCTAAAGCGCGTTCCGCCACCTCCGGCGATTTGGTATTGTTCAACATCATCATGTATGTTGCCAACGCCGTACCGGCATCACCTTTCTGCAACAGTATTTCGCCGCTCAACAAGGTAAATATCTGATTTGCACGGTTTTGTATATTCACACGGCGAGCCTGCTCGACCTTGAATTCGTCAGGCGTAAAGCGGTTTCTCTTTTGAATAATTTGTTTCACGTCTTTCGGTGTTTTCACCTCGACGGCATTATCCTGTCTGGCGGCGGAAACTTGCACCGCAAACAACATCATGACCGCAGCGGCAATCGTGCGGGCGCGGGTTGGGGACAGCAACATAACAATCCTTTGTGTACAAAAAAGCCGCATCAGAATTCATACGGCCATAATCAAACGTAACTTTATCACAAGCGGCCAACTTTGTAGATTTAAGCAACCGTAAACCTATTGTAATATTCCTCCTTTTCAGACGACCCCTTGCCCTGAATTTGAACAGGTTCCCGGCTATCTCTTCGCGCTTAACCACCGTAATCAAATATAAGCAGACTACGACCATCAACAATTCGACTCAAAATCAAAAAAGCTGAGTTCTGTCATTTACAGAACCCAGCTTACATCAACCGCCTGAACAAGCTTTATCAATACTGAAATATAAGGCAGTTTAAAGTTTTCAGACGACCTTACGCACCATTACAACAAATTGCTGACGAAAATCAGCAAAATCACCAACGGCACGAGGTATTTCACATAGGCAAACCAAATATTGACCGTCGTATGGTTGCCTTTATAGAGCAATTCGTCTTTCGCTTCGTCCTTCATCACAAAACCGACAAACAGCGCGGAGCCGAGTGCAGTCAGCATAAACAAGATGTTGCCGCTGATGTAGTCAAAAGCATCGAAAATATTTTTGCCGAACACGGAAACGTCTTTCCACGGACCATAGCTCAGAATGGACGGGATGTTGCCGAAGATGAAGATGGCAGCCAGTACAATCGTAATCGCGGCGGTACGGCGGATTTTAGTTTTTTCCTGAATGGTCGTAATCAACACTTCATAAATGGTTAGCGAAGTTGTCAGCGCAGCAATCAGGAGCAACGAGAAGAAAATCACGGCGAATACAGGCCCTGCCCACATATTCGAGAACACAATCGGCAAACTTTGGAATACCAAAGTCGGACCGGAATTAGGCGCGACGCCGAAACTGAAGAGCGATGGGAAAATCATAAAGCCCGCCAGTACGGCGATGATGGTATTGGTAATTGCGGTAATGACTGCGGTTTGCACCAGATTTTCGTTTTTATCCAAATAGCTGGACAAAGTAATCATCACGCCGAAACCCAAGCTCAGGGCGAAAAATACCTGCCCCAAAACGAAGACGAAAAGTTCGGCGGTAATCTTGCTGAAATCAGGCTTCAGATAGAAAGTAATCCCTTCCATCGCGCCCGGCAGGGTAACGTTGCGCACGACCATGGCAATCAGGAACAAAAACAGCAGCGGCATCAGGTATTTCGCCGCTTTTTCAATGCCGCCGATGACGCCTTTGACCAAAATCCATTGGTTCACAACGACAAATAAGAAAGTGTAGAACGCAATTTCCCAGGGGCTGTTTTCGATGTGTTCGGTAAAGAAGCTTTTCGTTAGTTCGCCGCTGACAGGGCTGGAAATATTCAGGTTTCCGCTAATAATATTAACGATATAGCTGATCACCCAGCCGCCGAGCACCATGTAATACGCCATAATGCCGAACGAGCCGAGCAAGCCCATCCAGCCGACCAGTTTCCAAATTTTGGCGACAGGTTTGCCGTTCAACGAGCCGCCGAACGCGTCCAGCGCATTCACACCTTTGCGCCGTCCGATGACGTTTTCCACCAAAATCATCGGAATACCGATAACAAACATGGCGATACAGAATAAAAACACATACGCGCCGCCGCCGTTTTCACCGACCAAATACGGGAAACGCCACGTCGCGCCGAAGCCGACAGTCGCGCCGGCAACGGTAAGGATATAAGTCAAACGGTTGGACCAAGTTTGACGGGGTTGGTTGGAAGACATAAAACACCATCTGCCTTGTTGGGAAAACTTCAAATTATACGCGAACGGATTAACGGTTCTTAACTGAATATCAAAAAGCAGTATAGTGAAAACATCTGGGAATTTTGCATTTTTTAGGGGAAAGCCACAAAGACAAAGGTCGTCTGAAAACAAAACAGGGGATATAGCTGGATATACTAGAAAACCATTGTCATTTTCACTATATCAAAATGTCAGGATTCAGACTTGAAACCACGATATGAAAAAACCTGCTTTGATCATACAATCAAAGCAGGTTTTTATATTTGGTCGGAATGAGAGGATTCGAACCTCCGACCCCTTCGTCCCGAACGAAGTGCGCTACCGGGCTGCGCTACATTCCGAATGAGCAGGCATTATAGAGGAATTTTCGGCAGGATGCACGGATTTTGTTCACAATCTAAAATAAAAATAGATGAATTGCCTTCAATCTGCCCCTGTTTTCAATTAACATAACCTATCTTTAAAATTTATTTTATAAATAATCCTCAGACTTGATTTGAATCAAAGCTCCAAATTGAGTTTCATTTATAATCGCCGACATTGGAGCTGAGACGACAATTTCTCAAAGTCCTCAAGATTTTCTGATCAGTAGATGACGCATCTGCTTTGATTTAATACTCTCTATCTCTTTCCTCTTGATGTGTGTGTGTTTGGGTGTGGCTGTTGCCACCCCTTTTTTTTGGCTTTTATGTGAAGTAAAATCCGTAACAGCAAATTCTTAACTTCAACCATTTATCCGGAAACAAAATCATGAGCAATAAATTGACTCCGCCTGCCGAACTGCCTAACGAGCAGGATTTACGGGCGGTCTTGGCGTACAACATGCGACTTTTCCGCGTGAATAAGGGCTGGTCTCAGGAAGAGCTGGCGCGGCAATGCGGTTTGGATAGGACTTATGTGTCGGCGGTGGAACGCAAACGCTGGAACATTGCGTTGTCGAATATTGAAAAAATGGCGACGGCTTTGGGTGTGGCTGCGTATCAGTTGCTGCTGCCGCCGCAGGAGCTGCTAAACCTGATGACCAATCCCTCTAATGCCCAACAGAGGTCGTCTGAAAACGATATTTGACTGCCGAATCATCCGCGCCCTCTCCCCACTACTTGAAAGAATAAAAAATGTCTGCAAACCTGTCTTCAGCCTTGGAAACCTTCAAACAGCAGCGCACTGCCGCCGAAGCGCATTATTTGAAAGCCAACCGTGTGTCGGTATTTTTCAGGGAATGCGCGGCGGCAGTCGAAACCTTGTTGGCGGCATTGTGGGCAGAGCATTTTCAAAACAGCGCGTTATGCCTGATGGCGACCGGCGGCTTCGGGCGCGGCGAGCTATATCCTTATTCTGATTTAGATTTGGCAGTCGTGTCGTCTGAAACCGTTTCAGACGACCTTCAGGAAAAAATTGCGGCTTTCGTGCAGGCTCTGTGGGATATGAAACTTTCGCCGTCAGTCAAAAGCGGCAGCGTTGACGAACTGTGCGAAAGCGTGCGCGATGATATTACGGGGGACACGGCGTTTTTAGAGGCCCGTTTTTTGTTCGGCAACCGCCAAACAGCGGACGAGTTGACGAAAAAAATGAACGCGCAACGCAATGTAGCGGCGTTTATCGAAGCAAAACTGGTGGAGATGGAACACCGCCATGCCAAATCGCAAGGTTCGGGAGCGGTATTGGAGCCGAACATCAAAAGCTGTCCGGGCGGTCTGCGCGATATCCATACCCTGCTTTGGATAGCGAAGGCGCAAGGCTTGGCGGCCAACCTGCCTGCGCTGGTCAAACAAGGCATTCTGACGCGCACCGAAGCCGGTATGCTTTCGCACTGCTACCGCCGCCTCGCCCACATCCGCATCCATCTGCATTTAAACGCAAAACGCGCCGAAGACCGCCTGCTGTTCGATTTGCAGCCGCAAGTCGCCGAAAGCATGGGCTATCAAGGCTTGAACCTCCGCCGCCAAAGCGAAGAACTGATGCGCGTGTTTTACCGCGCGATTAAAACCGTCAAACAACTGAGCGGCATCCTCACGCCCATGCTACAAAGCCGCGTTTCTTCGACGCCGATGCGCGTTACCCTGCGGATTGACGACGACTACATCCAAGTGAACAACCAAATCGCCGCGCGGCACACCGATATTTTTTTCAGACGACCCGAACACATTTTCAAAATCGTTGAAATCATGCAGCAGCGCAACGACATTACCGCGCTCGAACCGCAAACCCTGCGCGCTTGGTGGGGCGCGACGCGCAAAATCAACCGCAGCTTCTACCAAAATCCCGAAAACCGCCGCCGCTTCGCCGGTTTTTTCCGCCGCGGCAACGGACTGACCCAAACCCTGCGCTTTCTCAACCTCTACGGCGTGTTGGGCCGCTACCTGCCCGCGTGGGAAAAAATCGTCGGCCTGCTCCAGCATGACCTGTTCCACATCTATCCTGTGGACGACCACATCCTCGCCGTCGTCCGCAACGTCCGCCGCCTTGCCCTAGACATGCACAGCCACGAGCTGCCCTACGCCTCCGCACTGATGCAGTCCTTTGAAAAACAAGACATCCTCTATCTCGCCGCCTTCTTCCACGACATCGCCAAAGGACGCGGCGGCGACCATGCCGTACAAGGCATCGCAGACGCGCGCCAATTTGCCGCCGACCACTTCCTGACCGAAGAAGAAAGCGACCTGCTCGCCTGGCTGGTCGAAAACCACCTGCTCATGTCCACCGTCGCCCAAAAAGAAGACATCCAAGACCCCGACGTACTCGATGTCTTCTGCAAACGCGTACAAACCCACGAACGCCTCAGCGCACTCTACCTCCTGACCATTTCCGACATACGCGGCACCAATCCCAAACTGTGGAACGCATGGCGCGCCAGCCTGCTGGAAAGCCTGTTTCACGCCGCCGGACGCTACCTCGCAGGCAACGGCGGCAATCCGCACGCCCTCTTCGGCCGCCGCCAACAAGAAGCCGCCGATTTACTTACCCGCGCCGCCGTCCCCGAAAAACAGCAGAAAAAACTATGGAACGCGCTCGGTTCCGCCTACTTCGCCCGCCATCAGTCCCGCGAAATCCTGTGGCACGCTGCCAATCTCGTACACGACTTTGAAACCCCCATCGTCCGCAGCCGCATCCTGCCCAAGAGCGACAGCTTCCAAGTCATGGTCTTCATGCCCAACGGTCCGCGCCTGTTTGCCCGCCTCTGCCGCATCTTCAGCCGCCACGGCTTCGACATCCTCGCCGCCCGCGCCTTCATCACCGAACACGACTACATCCTCGACACCTTCATCGTGCAAATCCCCTCGCAGCACGCCCCCGAAGACTACCCCGACATCCAAAGCGCGCTCGAAGCCGAACTCAACAGCTTTATCCACGGACACACCGTTGCCGAAACCCAAAGCCGCAGCCGCCGCATCAGCCGCCGCAGCCGCTACATGCCGATTGCGCCAAGCATCACCATCACCCCCGAAGAAGACTACCCCGACTGGTACTCCGTCGAAATCACCGCCGTCAACCGCCCTTTCCTGCTCGCCGACATGGCGGAAGTCTTCTTCGCCCACAACGTCAGCCTGCGCTACGCCAAAATTTCCACGCTGGACGAACGCGTCGAAGACAGCTTCATCGTCTTCAGCCCCGATTTGAAAAACCCGAAAACGCAGTCGTCGTTGAAACAGGCTTTGTTGGAACAATTGTCGGTGTGACGGTTTGATTTAAAGGAAAAGTATGAGGTCGTCTGAAAATCAGCTCAAATAATGTTGCCAGCCTTTTTGACATAAATTATCAGGGTCTTCCCAATATTGCTCGTCTAAGTCCTCAAGGAGATTTTCACTTTCCAAACTGAGATATTTCGGAATATCCCATGTTTCCTTTAAAACTTTTCCTTCTTTTTGCACTCTCTGCACCTCAGACGTAACTGTCTCGAGTGCCTGGCGTATCAAGGCTGCACTACGATTGGCCTTCATTTTTTCTAAAATATCGCAGGTCGTTTCGGCGGCAGAAAAGCCCCAATTACATAAAAACTGGAGCATGCCGCCGTTGTAAATATCGGCTTCCGCGCGCCAAATGTAAACCAATTCTTGCTCTTGTTTATCCAAACGGTCGAAATTTCCATCGTATTTATCGAACAAACGGTCAACAGTTTGTTGCAACAGTGATTCAAAAATTTCTACTTGATCTTGTTCGTTCATCATTTTTCCCAATAGATACAGCCGGATTACAAAAGGTCGTCTGAAACCCTGTTTCCAGTTTTCAGACGACCTTTTTACTTCATTTTCTTTAATTAAGCCAACAATTCCCGCCAGCGTTTCACTTGAAAGCGCACTTGTTCCGGCGCAGTTCCGCCCAAGTGGTTACGCGCGTTCAGGCTGCCTTCGGGTGTCAGCACGCCGTACACGTCGTCTGAAATCAGCTTGCTGAAACCTTGCAAGACTGCAAGCGGCAGTTCGCTCAAATCGACGCCTGCTTGGTCGGCATGGCGCACGGCTTGGGCGACGACTTCGTGGCTGTCGCGGAAAGGCATGCCTTTTTTCACCAAGTAATCCGCCAAATCGGTGGCGGTAGCGAAGCCCTGCATCACAGCGGCGCGCATATTGTCGGGTTTGACGGTCACGCCGCGCATCATATCGGCGTAAATCCGCAGGGTGTCGATGAGTGTGTCGGCGGTGTCAAACAGCGGTTCTTTGTCTTCCTGATTGTCTTTGTTGTACGCCAAGGGCTGAGATTTCATCAGGGTAATCAAGCCGATAAGGTGTCCGATGACACGGCCGGATTTACCGCGCACGAGTTCGGGTACGTCGGGATTTTTCTTTTGCGGCATGATGGACGAACCTGTACAGAAGCGGTCGGCAATGTCGATAAAGCCGAAACGCGGACTCATCCACAAAATCAATTCTTCAGACAGGCGGCTCAGGTGAACCATGATCAGCGAGGCGGCGGCGGTGAACTCGACGGCAAAATCGCGGTCGGATACGGCATCAAGCGAGTTTTGGCAAATTTGCTCGAAACCCAGCAATTCGGCGGTGATTTCGCGCTGAATCGGATAGGTCGTACCGGCAAGGGCGGCAGCGCCGAGCGGCATACGGTTGACGCGTTTGCGACAGTCGGTCATGCGTTCGAAATCGCGTCCGAGCATTTCGACGTAGGCGAGCATGTGGTGTCCGAAGCTGACGGGCTGGGCGACTTGCAGATGGGTGAAACCGGGCATGACGGTTTCAGCATTTTGTTCCGCCAAATCGACCAAGGCCGTTTGCAGGCTCCGAATCAGGTCTTGAATGACGGTAATCTGGTCGCGCAGCCACAGGCGGATGTCGGTGGCGACTTGGTCGTTGCGGCTGCGGCCGGTATGCAGGCGTTTGCCCGCATCGCCGATTTTTTCGGTCAGGCGGCGTTCGATGTTCATGTGGACGTCTTCCAAATCCAGCGACCAAGAAATAGTACCGTCCTTGATTTCTGCTATAATCTCCGCCATTCCCTGACGAATCGCCGCCAAATCTTCTTCACTCAAAACACCTGATTGAACAAGCATTTGCGCGTGAGCCAGCGAACCCTGAATGTCCCACTCGGCAAGCCGTTTGTCGAAATCGATCGAACCGGTGTATTTTTTCACCAGTTCGGAAACAGGCTCGTTAAAACGGCCCGACCAGGTTTTGTCCTTACTCATGGTTTCGTCCTTCAGATAAAATAACAGAGCCAATAAGGCTCGTATAAACGCATTAAAAGAAAACGGTTGGAAATTTTATGTCTATTATACGTCAAATCAACAATACATTCGCCGTCCCGGACCTGCGCAATTCGGCAACAGTCGTGCGCCTTTTGATTATTGTCTTGGGCAGTCTGTTCTTTCTCCCCTTGATCAGCGATTCTTCGCTCTCCTATTCCGCAGAGATTTACCATCATTCCCAATGGGTGTTTCCCGTATTGCTGGGGATTTTGGTCAAAGCCTATTTCGTCAATATCTTCACACCTGCCATCAAAACATCGCCCTACGGCGTCATTATTACCTACTTTTTGAATTTATCGATATTTGCAATCGTCGATTTCTTCATTCTGAAAACACACGGCAGAACGCTCTCGCAACATTTCTTCCTGTTCAACCTTTTCCTGCTCGGGCTGATGTATTACGAAGCCTCGCGCCGGAACGGCCTTGTGCCTTCAATTTCCGAAGCCCGCCTCAGCGCGCTGACCGCCCGCATCCGCCCGCATTTCCTGTTCAACAGCCTCAATGCCGCCATCAGCCTTATCCGCCTGCGCCCGTATGATGCGGAAACCCTGCTGGAAAACCTCGCCAACCTCTTCCGCGCCCAACTGCGCGACGGCAGTCAAAGCAGCACTTTAGGGCAAGAAATCGAATGGGCGCAGGAATACATCGCCATCGAACAAATCCGCATGGGCCATATGCGCGTGCAAGTGATGTGGCAGCACCAGGCGCCCGATGACGCGGAAACGCCGCACCTCCTGCTCCAACCCCTATTGGAAAACGCGGTCTTCCACGGCGTCGAATCGACCCACCGCCCCGGTATGATTACCGTGTTTACCAAGCTCAACAAATCATCCATCTACATCCGCATTGAAAACCCATACACCCCGCCCGAAAGCAGCAAAAACGCCAAACCGCACAAAGGCAACTCGATGGCATTGCACAACCTCAAAGAACGCCTGACGCTGATGTACGACAACGATGCCAAAATCCAAAGCCGCCAACTCGACGGCATTTTCCGCGTCGACATCCGCCTGCCTTACCGCAAAAAAGCCTCTGATGTAAACAGGCTGTTCGGTTAATACAACCATCCCCCAAAGGTCGTCTGAAAAGTTTCAGACGACCTCAAACAAACCACCGTCAACCTTATGAAAACCAAAACAATCTTAAAATGGCTTCCCGTGGTTTTGTCCGTCTTGGGCGCATTGGGTTACAGCTCGCGCGATACCGAAATCATCCGCTCCGGCGTGCAATTCGCTTCTGCGCTCACAGGCAGCAACCATATCGGCATGGAAGCCTTCGGCGCATTATTATCGGAAACCGTCAAATCAGGGTCGTCTGAAAATACTGCACACCAAAGCCGTCCGCACACTCAAAAACGCAATTCCACCACTCCCCATACCTATCGCGGCAAAATCTCCAAAATCCACGACGGCGATACCCTCCACGTTATCGACGAAGACGGCGCGAAACACAAAATCCGCATGGCGTATATCGATGCGCCCGAAATCAATCAGGCATACGGCACACGTTCGCGGGACAACTTGATTGATGCCGCCGACGGCAAAAAGGTGAAGGTACGCGTATTTGAAACAGACCGCTACCAACGCGAAGTCGCACAAGTTTCCGTCGGGACGACCGATTTGAACCTCATGCAACTCCGCGACGGAGCGGCATGGCATTACGACAGCTACGCCAAAAAGCAACAAAGCAAAACCGCCTACACCGACTACGCCGCCGCCCAAAAACAGGCGAAACAAAAACGCAAAGGGTTGTGGAGCGGTAAAAATCCACAAGCCCCGTGGGACTTCCGCCGCGAAGAGCGCGAAAGGCAAAACGGCGGGCACAACGAACGCCGTCAAGAATCAAGCGGACAATGGTTTGGCATTTGGTAACCGGTGGCTCTCGACATTTAATTTTCCAAGTGGAATTTGTTCATAAAGCGGAAGATTCAAGGCGGAAACCGCAACAAGGTTGGATACCTTACGAGGATTTCCAACGCAACGGAAACTATTGAATCTCGACAGCTCCCAGTATAAAAAAGGTCGTCTGAAAAATATTTTCAGACGACCTTTTCATGTATTCGACAAACTAACGGCATTGCAGCCAAGTCCGTTTGAGATGATCGACATCCGTCACTTTGCAGACATTTCCGGAGCAGCTGACCGAATAATCTACTTTGGTCGGATGCCCCCATTGTTTGAAGCCGGCACGAATTTTGCCGTTGGGCAAGGCAGACACGCTGACCTTGGCTTCGGTTTCAGGATCCTGACTGTTCCATATCGGATCGGCCTCTATGCACAAATCCGCCGACCGAGAGGCAATACGGATGGCTTTTTTCAAAGAAGCATCGGCATATCGGTTCAAAATCTTCACGCCCGATTCATCATCGCGGCTTGCTTCTCGATAAATTTTCTTAACCAAATGAATCTTGGCGGCATTGTCTCCGCTTGCAAAAGAGACAGACGGCACCAGTAACGCAGCGAAAAGTATGGTCGCTATTTTGTTCATATTATGTTTTCCTAAAATCGAATTTTACCCTGCCATACCGTCCAATACATTATTGAAACCATACTCAGTATTGACTTGGCAGGGTTCAGCCGTAAAAATACAAAAAGAATTATATCCATTGGATATGCTTTTTCAAACCGATTTAAACGTCATCACCCATTACCCATCCTATAAAGAGGTCGTCTGAAATGCCTGTCATGCTGATTGTCCGTCCGTCCGCACGCGCGGGAGATGATGTGCGCACCTGTTCGCAGGCAGGCTGGCGCGCGCGGGTGTTGAGCCCGATTGAAATCGAGCCTGACGAAGCGGCGTTGCGCGGCTTGAAAGAACAGTTTTCCCGCTCGGATGCGGTGTTTTGGGTCAGTCCGACGGCGGTTGAAACCTCGGCGCCGTATGTGGATTTTTCAGACGACCTGAAGGTTCAGGTTGCGGTTGGGCAGGCAAGCGGCCGGGCGTTGGAACGCTGCGGCGCGAAAAATGTATCTGTGCCGAAAGAAGGCAACGACAGCGAGGCGGTGTTGCGGCTGCCGGTTTGGGATACGCTGCCGCAAGGCACACGCATATTGATTGTGCGCGGACGCGGCGGGCGCGATTTTTTGGCAGAGTCGTTAAAGAAAAAAGACTTTGCAGTGGAAATCGCGGAAGTGTATTTCAGACGACCTAATGGATTGAATTGGCAGGATTTTGATGCCGAATCCATTGATGCCGCCTTTATCGCTTCGGGCGAACTGGTGCGCGGGCTGTTTGCGCAGGTTCCACCGCAATTTTCCCGATTCTTCGAATCCTTGTTATACTTCACCCATCATCCGCGCATAGCGGACGCGCTTCGCGAGGCGGGTGCGCGCCACATACGGGTCGTCGCTTCTCTGAAAGCGGCACTTTCATCATTTCCTAAGGAGCAAACCGATGAGCCGGTCTGAAGACAATCCATCCGAAGCAAACGAAGCCGGTCGGCCGATTATCGTCGACAGTCAGGGCAACGCGGGGTCGTCTGAAACAGCGGCTCCGAAAAAGGCCAAGCAGCCTAAAACCTCCGAATACGCAGGAACACACATGTCTGAATCTAAAAATCTCCCCCAAAACCAACCCGCCCCCGTCATCATCAAACAATCCGGCGGCAGAGGGCTGGCGGTAGGCGCGCTGGTGCTGGCGCTGCTGGGTTTGGGCGCAAGCGGCTTTTTGTTTGTGCAAGGACAAAACGTCTTGAAAAACCAAGAGCTTTCGTTTAACCAAAAGCTCGATAAAGCCGCCTTGGGCGAATCTGAAAACGCTTTACTCCTGAAAGACCATCTAAACCGCCAAACCGCCATCCAAGCCGAATTGGAGCGCTTGGGCAAAGCCCAAATGGCAAACAGCGAACAAATCCTGTTGACGCAAAAAGCGTATCAAGAGCTGACCAAAGGGCGCGTCAACTGGCTGGTTGACGAAGCGGAAACCATGTTGAACCTCGCCTCGCAGCAACTGCTGCTGTCGGGCAACGTACAAGGCGCGGCGGCGGTGTTGGAACACATCGACGGCCGCCTGAGCCGTTTCGACCAGCCCGAGCTGTTGCCCATCAAACAAGCCGTCAGCCATGATTTGGCGGCATTGAAAAACCGTCCGTATGTCGATATTTCCGGCACGGCGCTGCGCCTCGACCGTTTGGAAACCGCCGTTTCCGGCCTGCCGCTGGTGTTGGACGGCGTATTGCAGCCGGGCGAGCAGGCGCAAAGCAACGGCGCGTCTTCAGGCTCTTGGTGGCAAAATACTTGGGATAAATCTTTGGTTGCACTGAAAGGGCTGGTGGAAGTCCGCCGACTCGACAATAAAGACGCGATGCTGCTGTCGCCCGAACAGGCGTATTTCGTCCGCGAAAACCTGCGCCTGCGCCTTTTGGATGCGCGTACCGCACTGATGCAGCACAACGGCGAGGTTTATCAAAGCGATTTGAACTACGTCGAAGCCGCGGTCAAACAATACTTTGACGGCAAATCGCCCGCAACACAGGCATGGCTGAAAGAGTTGTCCGAATTGAAAGCGCTGGATGTACGCATGATTTCAGACGACAGTTTGAAAGCCAGCCTCAGCGCAATCCGCGCCTATCAAGACGGTACGCGCACTCCGGTCGCGCTGCCCGAACCCGTTACGACCGCCGCGTCTGCGCCTCTGCCCTCTGCCGCGTCCGAAGCTGCCGCTCCTCAAGCTGCCTCTCAGGTGAATGAAACTGCTTCCGCACCGAAAACCGCACCGGCTCCGAGGGCTGCCCATCCTGCCAAAGCAAGACCCTCTTCTGCGCAGAAATCCGCACCTGCCGCCCAAACAGACGCGAAGCCTTTAGAAGCTCCGGCGCTGCCTTCCGAGGCCAAACCACAAAACATTTCCGAGCCGGAAAAGAAAGCGGCCCCTGAAAAACAAAGCCGCCCTGCCGCCGATGCTGAAACCAAAGGAGGCCGTGCATGAAAGCCGTCGTCTGGATTGTCGTTTTATTCGCCGCCGCAGTCGGCATCGTCCTAACTTCCGGTATTTACACGGGTAATGTCTATATCGTCGTCGGACAGGTCATGATGCGGGTCAACCTGCACGCCTTTATCTTAGGGCTGGTTCTGTTTGTCGTTACCCTGTATTTCCTGATCAAATTCATCGTCGGCCTGATGAACATCCCCGCCCGTATGCAGCGTTTCGGCACGGCACGCAAAGGCCGTCAGGCAGCCGTTGCTTTGAACAGCGCAGGTTTGGCGTTTTTTGAAGGCCGCTTTGAAAAAGCGGAGCAGGAAGCCGCCAAAGTATTGGAAAACAAAGAAGCCGGCGACAACCGCAACCTCGCGTTGATGCTGGGCGCGCACGCCGCCGACCAAATGGAAAACTTCGAACTGCGCGACCACTACCTGAAAGACATTGAAAAACTGCCGAACAAACAGCAGCTTTCCCGCTATCTGTTGTTGGCAGAGTCCGCACTCGGCCGCCGCGATTATCCGACTGCCCTGGAAAATCTGAACGCTGCCGCGCGCATCCATCCCAACCTGTCCCGCCTCGCCCGCCTGCAACTGCGTTATGCCTTTGACCACGGCGATGCGGAAGATGTGTTGGCGAAATCCGAAAAACTGATGAAAGTCGGCGCGATTAACAATTTTGAAGCGGAGCAATACCAAAGCTGGGCATACCGCCGCCTGTTGGCTGAAGCATCAGACGCAGCCGGTCTGAAAACCTGTCTGAAGCGCATTCCCGAAGCACTCAAGGCGGACGAATTGTGTGTCGCCATTGCCGAAAAATACGAGCGTCTCGGACTCTATACCGAAGCCGTCAAATGGGTGCGCCAATACTACCCGCAAAACCGCCGCCCCGAACTTTTGGAAGCCTTCGTCGAAAGCGTCCGCTTCTTCAACGAACGCGGCCAGCAAAAAGCCATCGACCTTGCCGATTCTTGGCTGAAAGACAAACCCGACGACGCGCCGCTCTTGATGTACCTCGGACAGCTTGCCTACGGCCGCAGCCTGTGGGGCAAGGCGCAAAGTTACCTCGAAGCCAGCATCGCCCTGCAACCGAGCATCGCCGCCCGCCTCATGCTGGCACGCGTACTCGACGAAACCGGACAGCCGCAAAAAGCTCAGGAACAGCGGAAATTGGTTTTGGAAGCCGTCTCCGATGACGAACGCCACGCGGCGTTGGAGCAGCATAGCTGAGTTTGGAAACATCTTTATCTATCCCCCTTTTCAGACGACCTTTCATTGCGGAAACCGCCGCAAAGGTCGTCTGAAAACCGTTTTCCTTCCCCGTTTTACAAACAAACCGAAAGCCCCACATGACCTCTTTGAAAAACGACACCTTCCTCCGCGCCCTGCTCAAACAGCCCGTCGAATACACGCCGATTTGGATGATGCGTCAGGCGGGGCGTTATCTGCCCGAATACAAAGCCACGCGCGCGAAAGCGGGCAGTTTCCTCGATTTGTGTAAAAACACCGAATTGGCGACCGAAGTGACCATCCAGCCCTTAGACCGCTTCGATTTGGATGCAGCGATTCTGTTCTCCGACATCCTGACCGTCCCCGACGCAATGGGCTTGGGACTGTATTTTGCCGAAGGCGAAGGCCCGAAATTCGAACGCGCTTTGCAACACGAAGCCGACATTGCCAAGCTGCAAGTTCCCGATATGGAAAAACTGCAATACGTCTTCGACGCCGTCGGCTCCATCCGCAAAGCATTGGACGGCCGCGTACCGCTCATCGGCTTCTCCGGCAGCCCGTTCACGCTCGCCTGCTACATGGTCGAAGGCGGCAGCAGCAAAGAATTCCGCACCATCAAAACTATGATGTACTCGCGCCCCGATTTGCTGCACAAAATCCTCGACACCAACGCCCAAGCCGTTACTGCCTACCTCAACGCCCAAATCGACGCGGGTGCGCAGGCCGTGCAGATTTTCGACACTTGGGGCGGCGTCCTGAGCGATGCGGCGTTTAAAGAGTTCAGCCTCAAATACATCCGCCAAATCATTGCCGGATTGAAACGCGAAAGCGAAGGCAGGCGCGTTCCCGTTATCGTGTTTGCCAAAGGCGGCGGACTGTGGCTGGAAAGCATGGCGGAAATCGGCGCAGACGCATTGGGCTTGGACTGGACGTGCAACATCGGCGAAGCACGCCGCCGCGTCGGCGACCAAGTCGCCCTGCAAGGCAACTTCGACCCGTTTGCCCTCTTTGGCACGCCCGAATCCATCCGCACCGAAGTCGCGCGCATCCTAGCCGACTACGGAAACGGCAGCGGCCATGTCTTCAACCTCGGACACGGCATCAACCAACACGCCGACCCCGAACACGCCAAAATCTTAGTCGATACCGTACACGAACTGTCGCGCCAATATCACGCCTGATTGGGCGCGAAAAAAGGTCGTCTGAAACCCAAACTGCCTGCCGGTTTGGTTTTCAGACGACCTTTTTATATATATTGGATGAAAAGTAAAAATCAGACATTTTCTATTTAACTGACTGCATATTTACCCAAATCAAATCAGATTGATTTCACATATTTCAAAAGACATGTATGATGATGTTCTTTAAAACAACCTTTCCAATTTCAATAAAATCCATCTTTTTAGGGGCTGTCAACATTTAATTTCCCCAGTGGATTTTTGTTCACAAAGCGGAAGATTCAAGGCGGAAACTGCAACAAGGTTGGACACCTTGAATCTTCCGCTTTGAGGATAAAAAGACACGAAAACTATTGAATGTTGACAGCCCCTCTAGGAACACACACATGAACTTTCAAGACTATTTCGTCAATCTGATATTGAGCGGCGTGATGATTATCGGCGCTTATCAGTTTACTTTTATACCCAGCGCCACCCTTTGCGCAAAGAGATCGTTTGGAATTCCCCGATAGACGAAAAAATCCCTTTCCGCCCGCGTTGGTCGTGGATATACAGCTTTCTTTACTACCCCGCCATCCTCTACCTCAACATCATCGCCACCGACCACCGCCATTTCAACATGATGGCGTTCAGCTTCCTGATGTTGCTGTTTATGCAAATGCTGTTCTTCTGGCTGTTTCCCGTTTCCACTCCGCCGCATTGGCGCAGCATCAATACCGGCAAAACACCGTCCGAATGGTTTTTACAGTTTGTTCAAAAGTTCGACCAAGCCAGCAACTGCTTCCCCAGTATGCACGTTTCCGTCGCCATGTTGACCGCCCTGCACGCGCTGCCGACTTTGGGCGCCGCCGCGTTCCTCTTTCCTGTATTGATTGCCCTGTCCTGCATCTTTACCAAACAGCACTACCTGATTGACCTGCCCGCAGGCGCTGCATTGGGCGGCTTTGCCTACTGGCTGTATCTTTTAGTGCTTTGACGCACCCAATCCTAATAAAAGAACCTAAAAGGTCGTCTGAAAACGAGCGAAGCGAGTTTCGCTAAAACAAAACTCAAAAGGTCGGCCAAAACTCAAAAGGTCGGCGGATTCGCATTTGAAGTGCAACTTTCTATAACAGAAAAAGACCAGTATGCGGTAGCATACGGCCTTTCCTGCAAGAAAGATTGCCATGAGCTACACACAACTGACCCAAGACGAACGATACCATATCCAATACCTGTCCCGCCACTGTACCGTCGCCGAAATCGCCAAACAGCTTAACCGCCACAAAAGCACCATCAGCCGCGAAATCAAGCGGCACTGCATCCAAGGGCAGCAATACAGCGCCGATAAAGCCCAAAGGCAAAGCCGGCTGACCAAACAGCGTAAGCGAAAACCCTATAAGCTCGATTCGCAGCTGATTCAACACATCGACACCCTTATCCGCCGCAAACTCAGTCCCGAACAGGTATGCGCCTACCTGCGCAAACACCACGGGATCACACTCCATCACAGCACCGTTTACCGCTACCTCCGCCAAGACAAAAGCAACGGCGGCACTTTGTGGCAACACCTCAGAATATGCAGAAAACCCTACCGCAAACGCTACGGCAGCACATGGACCGGAGGCAAAGTGCCCGACCGCGTCGGCATAGAAAACCGACCCGCCATTGTCGACCAAAAAACCCGCATCGGCGATTGGGAGGCCGACACCATCGTCGGCAAAAATCAGAAAAGCGCGTTATTGACCTTGGTCGAACGCACTACCCGCTACACCATCATCTGTAAATTGGATAACTTAAAGGCCGAAGACACAGCCCGGGCAGTCATTAGGGTATTAAGGGCATATAAAGCCAGAGTCCACACCATCACCATGGATAACGGCAAAGAGTTCTACCAACACACCAAAATAGCCAAAGCATTAAAGGCGGAAACCTATTTTTGCCGCCCTTACCATTCGTGGGAAAAAGGGCTGAATGAGAACACCAACGGACTCATCCGACAATATTTCCCCAAACAAACCGATTTCCGAAATATCAGCGATCGGGAGATACGCAGGGTTCAAGATGAGTTGAACCACCGGCCAAGAAAAACACTTGGCTACGAAACGCCAAGTGTTTTATTCTTGAATCTGTTCCAACCACTGGTGCCCTAGTGTTGCACTTGAAATCCGAATCCAAGGTCGTCTGAAAACGAAAAACACCCACTTATCGGTGTCAACTCGTTTTTCAGACGACCTTTGTATATACTCACCATCTGAACCTTACCGCCTCAAACCAGTCAGACTCAAAAACACATCCGCTCCCGCCATTCCTCCACCGCCTATCGAACATGACCTTTCTAAAAGACATCACCTGGACAGAAATCTTCATTTTCGCCCACACCTGCGCCGCGCTCGGCTGCGTCTTGCGCGTGTTGTACAAACAAAAAAACATCGGCTCCACGTTTGCCTGGCTGATCATCCTCTTCCTTTTCCCCGTCTTCGGCACCATCGCCTACCTGCTTATCGGCGAGCCGCGGCTCGGCACGGCGCGTGCAAAGCGTACGGACGAGATGAACCGTTTTTATCAAGGTTTCGTCGAAACTTACCTGTCTAACCTTTACCTTGATATCGGCGACAAAGTCAAATCCCGTTATCACGGCATCAGCAAAGTCGCTGCGAGCGGAACGGGACTCGGCGCGACGCGCAACAACGCCATGACGCTGCTGTCCACCACCGATGAAATCATCGACACCATGCTTGCCGATATCCGCGCCGCCCGCCATTCCTGCATGCTCGCCTTCTACATCATCGAACCCGAAGGCAGGATAGAAGAACTGTTAAACGAACTCCTCGCCGCCGCCGACAGAGGTTTGGATTGCGCCATCCTCGCCGACGCCGTCGGCAGCAGCCGCTTTTTCGACAGCGGCTGGGTAGAAACCCTGCGCGAAGCTGGCATAGAAGTTCACGCCTCATTGCCCGTCGGCGTCTGGCGCACCTTCTTCACCCGCACCGACTTGCGCAACCACCGCAAAATCCTCGTCATCGACAGCAAAATCGGCTACACCGGCAGCTTCAACCTCGCCGATCCCCGCTTCTTCAAAAAAGATTCCGGCGTCGGTGAATGGGTGGACGTCATGATGCGCTGCACCGGCCCGCTGGTACTCGAACTCTCCGCCGTCTTCTTTGCCGACCTCGCCGTCGAAACCGACGAAAACCTCGAAAGCGTGCAGCAATATCTGACGCAGGCGCAAGAGCGCATTCCCGAAATCCTTCCCGAAAAAATGCAGCAGGGCGACATCGTCGCCCAAGTCATCCCCTCCGCGCCAGAACAAGGCAGCCACGTCATTTACGAAACCATCATCAGCGCGATTTACGCCGCCACCAAACAAATTACCATCACCACCCCCTATTTCGTCCCCGACGAACCCCTCCTGATGGCATTGACCATCGCTGCTAAACGCGGCGTCAAAGTTACCCTGATCCTGCCTGCCAAAGTCGATTCCTTCATGGTTCGCTACGCCTCCCGCGCTTACTACCCCATGCTGCTCGACGCAGGCGTCAAAATCGCCATGTTCGAAGGCGGACTGCTGCACGCCAAAACCATGACCATAGACGAAGACTACGCCCTCTTCGGCACGGTCAACATGGACATGCGCAGCTTCTTCCTCAACCTCGAAATCAGCCTCGCCATCTACGACCGCGACATCACCAAACAAATCTGCAACCTCCAACGCGACTACCTCAAAAACAGCAGCTACATCACCGTCAAAGCATGGCAGCAACGCTCCAAATTCCGCGGGCTGATAGAAAACACCGTCCGCCTGATGAGTCCGCTGTTATAGGCAGGCTTACCGTTCACACAAGACCAAAGGTCGTCTGAAAAGCTTGGAAACCTTTTCAGACGACCTTGGATTCGGATTTCAAGTGCAACACTAGGGTACCAGTGGTTGGAACAGATTCAAGAATAAAACACTTGGCGTTTCGTAGCCAAGTG
>CALDNV010000306.1:0-22208 GCA_937914605.1 uncultured Neisseria sp. | reverse complement strand
TACTGTCTGCGGCTTCGTCGCCTTGTCCTGATTTAAATTTAATCCACTATAAATTAAGAAGGATAAGGGTGTGCCACCAATTTCCCGTCGATGTATTCGCCGATATAGACTTTCGAGGCATCAAGATGGAGGCGGTCAAGTTCCTGCTTCAGCCACTCGTCGTCGCGCTTGATGATTTCTAAGATGTCATGGTCGATTTGCCCGTCGGTAATCAGGGGGTAACGCAGGCTTTCGTCGCCGTACTGAATGACGGCGAGCTGGCCGTTTTGCTCCATGACGGCGCGTTTGACGGCAGAGATTTCGTAGATGCCGGCGGCACGGAGCTTAAACATCAGGTCATGTGCGCTGATGCCGTTTTTCATACATTCTTCGGTTTGGATTTCGCCGTTGACGATGACCCAGACGGATTTGCCGTCAATCACGGATTTGACCCAGTGGTTGTGGTTTTTGATGAATTTCAGACTCAAGACCAACAGCGTCCACAAAATCAGCACGAGGAAAAACTGTAAAAGCCCGACGCTGTCGCTGTAAATCACGCCGCCGATGATGCCGCCGAGAACATAGTTTTGCACTTGATCCATGGCGGAGGTGGGGGCGAGGTTGCCTTTACCTAAAAGGTTGATTTGCAAAACCAAACCTAAAATTCCCATAAGGAGTTTGAGGGCAAGGAGGGAGTATGCTTCCATGAGTGTGTCCTGTTATTCTTTGTCGATAAGTTCGATGTTGTTGTTGACCAGATTGATGGGGGTCAGGGTGTAGGCGGAGAAGTCTTGATTGAAATGGACTTCGTAGTATTGGTTTTTGATGCCGACGATCATGCCGTTGTATAGGTGCGTGCTGTTGACGCTGATGTCGTGCTTTTCCACTTTTTGGTTTTCAATCAGGGCATTGAGAAAACCGACCATGCGCGATGTATCCGCGGCGAAGTTTTGGCGTTCGCTGTATGAGAGGTATTGGATGCCGCTGATGAGGATAAGCAGCAGCAGGGCAATGATGCTCAAGTCGCGGTATTTGGTATCCATGCGGTGGCGCAGGTATTGCGACACGGCGAGCAGCAGGACGACGAGCGCGGCGAAAATGAGGACGTATTTCAAGTAGTCGTTGAAATACATATGGTTTTCAAGATAAAAGTGTGTGAAGAATTTCATGATTTCAAATGATTTGAGGAAAAAAATAGAAGGGTCGTCTGAAAACTGAATTTCAGACGACCTTTCCCGTTTGAAACAGTTCAAAATGGCTGGGCTGCTTTATTTCTTATTGCCCAACTGTGGCAATACCGAGCCCTCGCCCAGCGACAACAAGCCGCTTTGCGAGTAGATACCCAGTTTGGCGCGGGTGTCGGTGATGTCGAGGTTGCGCATGGTGAGCTGGCCGATGCGGTCGAGCGGGGTGAACGCGGCGTCTTCGACTTTTTCCATGCTCAGGCGTTCGGGTTGGTAGGTCAGGTTGGGCGATTCGGTGTTCAGAATCGAGTAGTCGTTGCCGCGACGCAGTTCGAGGGTGACTTCGCCGGTGATGGCTTTGGCAACCCAGCGTTGGGCGGTTTCGCGCAACATGAGGGCTTGGCTGTCGAACCAGCGTCCTTGGTAGAGCAGACGGCCGAGACGCAGGCCGTTGATGCGGTATTGTTCGATGGTGTCTTCGTTGTGGATGCCGGTAACCAAGCGTTCGTAGGCGATGTGGAACAATGCCATGCCTGGGGCTTCGTAGATGCCGCGCGATTTGGCTTCGATGATGCGGTTTTCGATTTGGTCGCTCATGCCCAAGCCGTGGCGTCCACCGATGCGGTTGGCTTCGAGGAAGAGTTCGACGGGGTCGGCGTATTCTTTGCCGTTCAATGCAACCGGCACACCTTCTTCAAAGCGCACGCTGACTTCTTCAGGTTTGACTTCGACGTTTTCGTCCCAGAAGGCAACGCCCATGATGGGTTTGACGATTTTGATGCCGCTGTTGAGGAACTCCAAGTCTTTGGCTTCATGCGTTGCGCCGAGCATATTGGAATCGGTGGAATAGGCTTTCTCCACCGACATTTTGTAGTTGAAGCCGTTGGCAATCAGAAATTCGCTCATTTCGTGGCGGCCGCCGAGTTCGTCGATAAATTGTTGGTCGAGCCAGGGTTTGTAGATTTTCAGCGCGGGATTGGTCAAGAGGCCGTAGCGGTAGAAACGCTCGATGTCGTTGCCTTTGTAGGTGCTGCCGTCGCCCCAGATGTTGACGTCGTCTTCCTTCATGGCGGAAACGAGCATGGTGCCGGTAATGGCGCGGCCCAGAGGCGTGGTGTTGAAATAGGCGATGCCGCCGGTGGAAACGTGGAACGCACCGCATTGGATGGCAGCGATGCCTTCGTGTGCCAACTGCGCGCGGCAATCAATCAGGCGGGCGTTTTCCGCACCGTATTCCATCGCTTTTTTGGGAATGGCGTTGTAGTCGTCTTCGTCGGGCTGGCCGAGGTTGGCAGTGTAGGCATAAGGCAGCGCGCCTTTGAGTTTCATCCACAACAGCGCGGCAGAGGTATCAAGGCCGCCGGAGAAGGCGATGCCGACTTTTTGACCGACGGGGAGGTGTTGCAGGATAGTATTGTTTTGGCTCATGGGGGAATCCTTTGGACTAAAAATAAATGGGCGCAACCGCCCCTTTTCGTAAAATTAGGTTTATTATCTAATAAATATTGCCGACAATCCAGCCGAGTAAACCAAATAGGTCGTCTGAAAACGGATTTCGGTTTTCAGACGACCTATATCAATCTTGATTTAAAAAACAGCATTTTGCATACAGCTCCGACAAGGTCGCCGAGCCGATATCGCCGAAATCCTGCAAGCCTGTGCATTCGACAATCCGATGGCGGATGTAATTGACGGACTCCGGGGGTAAAGCCGGCAGACGGGTAAACGACTGTACTGCGGTATATACCGTCAGCGGCGTATCGTACGGCTGCTTGGGGACGAGCGCAATCCGGTAGATATTAATGATTCTGCTTCGTTTCGTATCAGTAAATACCGCTACGCCGCAAAAATCCTCTAAAGGCAGTGTTTGCGTGCCTTCGCGGCTGATTTTGCAAATCCCTTCTTCTGAAAATACGATTTCGCGGCTGCGTTTATAAAAGTCACGCCACAGCGACCATGCGGCAAAGGCAAAGAGCGTTAAGCCCAGTGCAATGCGCCGTTCCATCAGTATCAAACCCAAGCCGAAGACGGAAAAGAAGACACTTTCCAAACAGTCAAGCCGGTTTTTCGGTTGTTTCAAACGATATTCGTGCATGGTTTTCCTTGTGTTTAACCCTTTGGGCGCGTCCGGACATTTTCAGACGACCTCCGAGAAGAAAGATTATGAAAGACCAACAGCATTTGTTCAACCTCATCATCATCGGCGACGAAATCCTGCACGGCAGCCGCCAGGACAAGCATTTCGCCTTTTTCAAATCCCTGCTGGAATCGCGCGGCCTGAAGCTCAATCAAGTGCAATACCTGCCCGACGAACCTGAATTGTTGGTCAAACAACTGCGCCGCAGCTTTTCAGACGGCCTGCCGACCTTCGTTACCGGCGGCATCGGTTCCACGCCCGACGACCACACCCGCCAAGCTGCCGCCGCCGCTTTGGATTTGCCCGTCGTCCGCCATCCCGAAGCCGCCAAGTTCATCGAAGCCGTTACCCTTAAACGCGGCGAACCGCTTGACGCCCCCGAACACGCCCAGCGCCTGAAAATGGCGGATTTTCCCGCAGGCGCGGAGCTTGTGCCCAACCCGTTCAACAACATCGCCGGATTTTCCATCCGCGAACATTATTTCTTCCCCGGCTTCCCCGTGATGGCGCACCCGATGGCGGAATGGGTTTTGGATACTTATTACGCCGACCGTTTCAACCAAACCGAACGCGGCAGCCGCAGCGTGTATGTGTTCGGACAACCCGAATCGCGCGTCGCGCCGATTATGGAATACGTCGAACGCACCTACCCGGGCGTGCGCTCTTACAGCCTGCCCAGCGTCGGCTGGCAAAATGCGGACGGAACGGCGGTCAAACCGCATATCGAGTTCGGCATCAAGGCGGAAGGCGAGGCGTGCCGCGATTTGGACAAAGCATGGGACGAAGTATTGCAGCGTTTGAAGGATTTGGGTGCAGAGTTGAAAGATACGCCTGCCTAAGCCGTTTTGTTCTTATTTTGACAAAAAGGTCGTCTGAAAAACCTAAAACGGCTTTTCAGACGACCTCGATATCCTGATATCAACTTGCAGACTTTCCTATATTACCGTTCCTCTTGCGCGGCTTGATAATCTTTTTTGAGGCACTTTTTATCCCCTCGGAAATAATTTTTGATAGAAGTACGCTTTTTTGACCGTTATCATTTGGATTAAAAATCTTATTTACTTTTGCAATCGACTCGATTATATTACCGTTTAATGCAATTTATTACATTAACTAACACATACATTGTATAAATATACATTGTTCGTCTATCAAAAATTCCGAATCGATTGATAACACTCTTTACCACTTTGTATGCAATATATGACGGAATTTGACTTTATCAGACAATATTTGCAAAAACAGAAAAGCAGCGGTTTGATTTTGGGCATTGGTGACGACGCTGCGATTATCCGTCCAAGTCACGGATTTGATTTATGTTTTAGCGCGGACATGCTGTTAAAAGACAGACATTTTTTTTCTGACACCGCCCCGGAAGATTTGGCATGGAAAATGCTAGCTGTCAATATATCCGATATGGCCGCGATGGGCGCAACCCCGAAATGGGTGTTATTGAGTGCCGGATTGCCCGAATTGGACGAAAATTGGCTGAAACGTTTTTGTGACAGCTTTTTCAGTTTGGCGCAGCGCTTCGGCATTACCCTGATCGGCGGCGATACGACCAAAGGCGATTTGGTATTCAACGTCACCATTATCGGCGAGCTTCCGCAAGGACAAGCCCTACGGCGCGATGCCGCGAAAGACGGCGACGATATTTGGGTATCGGGACAAATCGGATCAGCAGCAGCCGCTTTAAACTGCCGCCTGAACACACACACACTACCGCCCGATTTGTTCGACCGCTGCCATGAAAGGCTGCTCCGTCCGGAGCCTAGAGTGGGATTGGGACAGGCGCTTTTGCCCATTGCCCATGCCGCTCAAGATATTTCGGACGGGCTGGCACAAGACCTCGGTCACATTTTGACTGCGTCATCGGTCGGAGCGGAAATTTCGGCAAATGCGCTGCCGGTTTTAGAAGAATTGAAAAACGTCTTACCGCACGAAAGCTGGCTCTCCTGCGCACTGGCAGGCGGCGATGATTACGAACTGGTTTTCACCGCCCCCGAATGCCGGCGCAGCGAGATTCAGACAATAGCCGGACAATGCGGCGTAGCAGTAACGCCCATCGGGAAAATAAATAATACAGGTCGTCTGAAAATAATAGATTCCAATGGCGGCGAATTAAAACTGACTTCATTAGGATTTGATCACTTTGGCTGAATTTAAACCTACTTTCGACTGGTTGAAGCAGCGCCCGTTATGCCTGTTGGCATTCGGATTCGGCAGTGGCCTCGCGCCCGTCGCACCCGGCACATTCGGAACGATGGCGGCGCTGCCGATAGCATTTCTCTTGGTTTTAATCGGTATCGATGGCTGGATTCTGGCTTTTTTGTGTGTCGCCCTGTTTATGTGGGGCATCCGCATTTGCAACCACACCGAAAAAACACTCGGCATCCAAGACTACGGCGGTATCGTTTGGGACGAAATGGTAGCGATGCTTCTGATTCTGGCTTTTGCGCCGTTTAAATGGAATTGGTGGCTGGCGGCATTTATTCTGTTCCGCCTGTTTGATTCCATCAAACCTTGGCCGATCAAATGGTTTGACCGGCATGTGCACGGTGGATTCGGCATCATGCTGGACGACATCATCGCCGCCATCATGACCTTGATAGTTTTAGGCATTGCCGCCTGGATTATCTGATTTTTTCAACACACTTATTCGAAGCCATAAGACTTCAAACGCATCGAAAAAATCGGTGCAAACAAAAAACACTATTACGGGACAACAAAAATGAACGAAATCGAAATCAATGTTCAACCACGCTACGTTGCGGGTCAAAGCGATGTTTACCGCGACCGCTATGCCTTCAACTATGTGATTACCATCTGCAACCGCAGCAACGATGTCATTACGCTGCGCCAGCGTTTCTGGGAAATCACCGACGGACACGGAGCGACCGAGCCGGTAGGCCATTCCGGTCTGATTGAAGAACAGCCGGTCCTCTATCCGGGCGAGGCTTATGAGTACAACAGCGGCTCCCAACTCTGCACCCCATGGGGCAGCATCGAAGGCGCATACGAGTTTGAAGACAGCATCGGCGAACGCTTTATCGTCGGCGTGCCGAAGCTGGAATTCAAAGCAGGCTTCACCCTGCAATAAACACCGAGCAAAAACAATACAGATCGGGAAAACCAAAGGTCGTCTGAAAGATTAAGGGGCTTTCAGACGACCTTTTTTTATAGTGGATTAACTTTCAAACCAGTACGGCGTTGCCTCGCCTTAGCTCAAAGAGAACGATTCTCTAAGGTGCTGAAGCACCAAGTGAATCGGTTTCGTACTATCTGTACTGTCTGCGGCTTCGTCGCCTTGTCCTGATTTAAAGTTAATCCACTATACCGAAGCAATGCCGCGTCAAGTCTTATTGGAAACGCCCCCTCTTCACCTGCATCTGCCCTTTGCCCAACTGCGCCGCCAAGCCGTGATTGCGCAAAGCGTGAGTGAGCGCGATGGCGAGTCCGTCGGCGGCGTCCGATTGCGGCGTATCCGACAGCGACAGCATCTGCACCACCATATGCTGCACCTGCTCTTTCGCCGCCTTGCCCTTCCCGACCACCGCCTGCTTGACCTGCAAAGCCGTATATTCAAACACAGGCAAATCTTCCATCACCAACACCGCCAATGCCGCCCCGCGCGCCTGTCCCAGCATCAGCGTAGCCGCCGGATTCACATTGACAAACACCTGCTCCACCGCCGCCTGATGCGGGCGATATTGCTGCACAATCTCCCTGATATGCCGCGCAATCACGGCGATACGCTCCGCCAACGGCGCATTCGGCGGCGTTTTGATACAGCCTGAAGCCACATAAAAATGTTCCCTGCCGCATACGTCGATGATGCCGAAACCGGTCACCCGACTGCCGGGGTCTATCCCCAAAATGCGGATGCTTTTTTGCACAGTCATCTCAGTCTCTTGTTCCCATATCGTCAACCAACCTCCCGTCTTCTCCAGCATAAAAGGTCGTCTGAAAACCGATTTTCAGGCTTTCAGACGACCTTTGCCTTCTTTTTACGCCTTATTTTTTAAACATATTTTTAATAATGCCCATCACGCTGCGGGAGATGGCGTTGTTCACTTGGCGGTTGATTTGGCTGCCGATGGCGTCGGCGACGTTGTAGCCCAAGCCCTGTCCTGACTTTTTACGTCCGCCGCTCAAGCCGCCGAGCAGACCGCCGAGTATGCCGGGATCGGCATTGGCGGCTTCTTTTTCAGCGGCTTTTTGCGCTTTTTCCTGCTCTTTTGCCGCCGCTGCCGCCTCTTTCTCCGCCGCAGCCTGACTGTCGGCTTCGGCTAAGGCTTCAAAGGCGGAATAATTGTCCACCATGTCTTTATAGGTCGGATACAAATCATCGTTTTGGAACAGGCGGTTGCGCTCTTCTGCGGCAAGCGGGGTCAAGGAAGATTGCGGCGGCAGGACGAGCGCGCGTTCTACCGGCTCGGGCATACCTTTTTCGTCAAGGAAGGAAACGAGTGCTTCGCCGACGCCCAGTTCGGCAATCGCTTCGGCAACTTTGATATTCGGATTGCTGCGGAAGGTTTCGGCAGCGGCCTTAACCGCTTTTTGGTCGCGCGGCGTGAAGGCGCGCAAGGCGTGTTGCACGCGGTTGCCGAGCTGTCCGAGGATGGTGTCGGGCAAATCGAGCGGGTTTTGGGTCACGAAATACACGCCTACGCCTTTGGAACGGATCAGGCGCACGACTTGTTCGACTTGTTCCACCAGCGCATTGGCGGCGTTGTCGAACATCAAATGCGCTTCGTCGAAGAACATCACGAATTTCGGCTTGTCCAAATCGCCGACTTCGGGCAGGGTTTCAAACAATTCCGCCAACATCCACAGCAAAAACGCGCTGTACATACGCGGCGAGCGCATCAGTTTTTCCGAATTGAGGACATTGATGACGCCTTTGCTGTTGTCGGTCTGCATCCAATCTTGCAGGTTGAGCGACGGCTCGCCGAAGAATTTTTCCGCGCCTTCGTTCTCCAGCGTCAAAAGCTGCCGCTGAATCGCGCCGATACTGGCGGCGGAGACGTTGCCGTATTGCGTGCGGTATTCCGAAGCGTGGTCGGAAACGTGTTTCAGCATACTGCGCAGGTCTTTCAAATCAAGAATGTGCCAGCCTTTGTCGTCGGCGACTTTGAACACAAGGTTCAACAAGCCTTCCTGCGTGTCGTTCAAATTCATCAAACGCGCCAGCAGCAGCGGGCCCATTTCCGAAACGGTCACGCGCACCGGAATGCCGGTTTCGCCGTAAACATCCCAAAAGCGCACGGGGAAGCTTTGCAGCCATTGCTCGCCCAAACCAAACTCGGCAATGCGTTCGCCCACTTTGCCGCTGGCAGCACCCTCCTGCGCGATGCCCGACAAATCGCCTTTGACGTCAACCAAAAATACGGGAACGCCCTCGCTGCTGAAGGCTTCCGCCATACGGCGCAGGGTCACGGTTTTACCCGTACCGGTCGCCCCGGCGATCAAGCCGTGGCGGTTCGCCATTTTGCCTTGGATTTCAAGTGTCTTATCGCCCGCGCGCGCGATGGGGAATGTCGTCATGAAGGTTTCCTTTGATTGGATGGTTTATATCAATATAGAAACAGCCGCACCCGAATATTGGCGCAAACCGTCTGTCAAACTGACGCCATTCTACCGTTTTGCAGGGGATGGCTTCAACCCGCAGCAAACCGACGCCCTCCTCCAAACCACCGCGGGCGAAGCCCACGCTACACAACGCTACTTCGCCCGCCCATTGCCATACATCAAAAGGTCGTCTGAAAAAAGCCGTTTCCCGCTTTTCAGACGACCCCGCCGCCGCGAAAAGCGTATACTTTCCCTATCGCAACCAAGGAGCCGAATCATGAAAATCCTGCCCGTCCTGACCGCCGCGCTACTCTTGTGTGCCTGCGCCGCCGACCGCGAAACCGAAGCCCTGAAAAACAGCCTGTCCGAAGCGCAAACCGCCGTGCGCCTTTCCGCCGAAAACACCAAGCGGCTGGAAGACACCTATTCCGACATCTACTTCCACCTCGACAGCCTGACCGTCGAAAGCTTCAAAAAACGCGTCGCCAACGGAGACACCGTTTACGCCTACATCGGCCGCCCGAGCTGCGGCGACTGCAACGCCTTCGAGCCCATGTTCAAACGCTACATCGCCAGCCGCAACCTGAACGGCAAAATCTACTTCGTCAACGTCCACCGCCTACACCAGGACAAAGAAGCATGGACCGCGTTCCGCCAACAATACAAACTCGGCGGCACGCCCGTCCTAGCGAAATACAGCAAAGGCAAACAAGTCAACAAACTCGATTTGGAAGAAAACGGCGGCAAAATCAGCGCCGAAGACTTGGAGAAATGGCTGGACGCAAACGGCTTGCGGTAAGCTGCCCGTTTGGGATTGCACCGTTTGAGGGTTAGAGGTTTTGCGGAAGGATGAAGAGAGGTCGTCTGAAAATGGGATTTTGGTTTCAGACGACCTTTTATTACATCAACAATCTTGTCCCTTCCCCCGTCCCACGGGGGAAGGTTAGGATGGGGGTGGCTTCGCGGCTTTAGGCAAAATCAAATTCGTACAACCCATAGAGCCACCCTCTCCCCAGCCCTCTCCCGCCGGACGGGAGAGGGGGCAGGTTACACGTCGCAGCATAAATTTCCGCCTGACTACCGTCATTCCTGCGCAGGCGGGAATCCACTTTTAACTCTCGGCAACTGTTTTTCAAATATTAGTTTCTTAGAATTTCCAATGGATTCCCGCCTGCGCGGGAATGACGGCGATGGGGTGTTTGTCGAGGTTTGATTATTAAAAAAGGTCGTCTGAAACCAAGCTTTGAATTTCAGACGACCTTTTACCGTATCAGCAATCTTGTTTCTTCCCCCGTCTGGCGGGGGAAGGCTAGGATGGGGGTGGCTTTATAACTTTAGGCAAAATCAAATTCGTGCAGCCCGTAGAGCCACCCTCTCCCCAACCCTCTCCCGTCAGACGGAAGAGGGGGCAGGCTGCACGTTGTGGCATAGATTTCTGCCTGAATACCGTCATTCCCGCGTAGGCGGGAATGACGGCGTAGGGGTGTTTGGCGTAATGTGTTCATAAGAAAAGGTTGTCTGAAACTGAGTTTGCAGTTTCAGACGACCTTTGTTGGATAAATCACGATTAAAGTCAGATTTTACTTTTCTAAGGGGGAGGCATTATTTGTGTTCCACTTTTATCAAAAATCAGCATACCTGTTTCATCACAGAATTGTCGCATTGCTTTCATTCGCTCAACCTCCGTCAATGCTTCCCATTTAGGATCATTTCCTTTTTTCCAATCAGGATAAATTATTGTACTAAAATCATCTTTTCTTATTTCTGCACCATACAATAACTTACTCCCCTTCAGCTGTTCCCATTTAAAACAATATCCCTTTAAGTCTGCATATTCTAAATCAGCACTTTCCAAATTAGCGTTATGTAATTGAGCATTTCTTAAATCAGTACCTTGCAATTTAGTTTTCTTTAGTTGAGCCTCACCCAATTGAGTGTCTTGCAAATCGGCATTAGATAAGTTGGCTTCTTGCAAATTAGCTTTTACTAACTTGGCTTTTCGCAAGTTGGCGCTAACCAAATCAGCTTTTTCTAAATTAGCCTTCCCTAGTTCAGCACCTTGTAGATTAACTTGCACTAATTTGGCATGTCTTAAATTAGCACCTTTTAAATTGGCATTTTGCAAACAAACCCCGTCTAGTTGAGAATGTTGCAAATCTACGAACGACAATTCAGCCTTTTGCCATCTAGTTTTCAACAATTTACATTTCCGAAATTTGATCTTATTTAATCTAGCTCCGCGGAAATCTGCTCCATTCAAATTCAAGTCTGATAAATCCCTAGCAAGTTTACTGATCCCACTTAAATGAAAATTCATCCCAGCCAAACAAATATTAGGCAGCATTTCAGGAAAATCTCGCAAATTGAGTTTCTTATTTTCCCGATTCAAACTTAATAAAACTTGTGTTAAAGCCACGCCCATCGGACTCTTTGCTTTTTGTGCCAGTTCATCAAAAATTTTCTTTCTCTCTTCATCAGATAAATGAGCCTCATCCAGCTTCTTCAAACTATCCTGCTGCATCGCCTGCCAAGCAGATTTTAATAGGTTGAATGCGGGACGACGGAAACTTTCTCCGTAATCACCTCGGAAAAACGGCAGCAGGTTGTAAATGGCGGAAATCTGCAAAGCGACCGCGCCCTCCCGTTTGCTGAATGTATCGAAATCGGCGGCATCCGGCTTTTTGGCATATTCTTCGGATTGTTCCATCGTTTGCTCTGTAATTTCTGCTCCGTCTTTTGAGCTGCTTTTCTGCGTGGTTTTACTGACGGTTTTTATTTCCGGCAAATGTACTCCGCTGACCCATTCTGATAGTTTTTGAAATTCTTTCAGATTAATGTCTTTGCGCTGGTTCTCGATTTGCTGTCTATTGTTTTCGTCGCGGAAATGCCAGATAACGAAAGCGACAGGGGCGGAAACAATCAGAATAATGAAATTCCAAAAACCCGCAGATAAAGTGTCTATCGAATCCTTAGAATAAAATTCAAACCAATTAAATAAAATATCAAGAATAACGATGGAAAATGTCCCGGCACAAAAGACTTTTAATACATTGCTCCATTTTTTACCAAAAAGTACCCAGCATAAAATAATCAGAACAACTAGGATGCTTATAATCGCCCACTTATGGTCAATAACAAAAGCTACATTTCCCATTCTGTATTTCCTTATTAATCATCATTGAAGTTGCTATCAACAGCAGCCCGAATTTTATAGTATTGCGTGGAGGCAAAAAAGAAAAAGGTCGTCTGAAACTGAGTTTACGGTTTCAGACGACCTCTTGCCGTGTCAGCAACTTTGTTCCTTCCCCCGTCTGGCGGGGGAAGGTTAGGATGGGGGTGGCTTTGCGGCTTGAGGGAAAATTAAATTTGTACAGCACATAGAGCCACCCTCTCCCTACCCCTCTCCCGCCGGACGGGAGAGGGGGCAGGCTTGCACATAGAGGCATAAATTTCTGCCTGACTACCGTCATTCCCGCGCAGGTGGGAATCCACTTTTGAATCTCGGCAACTGTTTTTCAGACATCAGTTTCTTAGAATTTCCGATGGATTCCCGCCTGCGCGGGAATGACGGCGATAGGATGTTTAACGTAGTGTGTTCATAAGAAAAGGTCGTCTGAAAACCTTGAAATAAGGTTTTCAGACGACCTTTTGTCTTAGCGTCAGATGTTATTTCTTCAATTCCGCCAAAATCTCGTCAACGGTTTTCTTCGCGTCGCCGAAGCACATCACGCTGTTTTCATTGAAGAACAGCGGGTTTTGTACGCCTGCGTAGCCGGTGTTCATCGAGCGTTTGAAGACGACGACTTCTTTTGCCTTCCACACTTCCAATACGGGCATGCCGGCAATCGGGCTGTTCGGGTCGGTTTGGGCGGCGGGGTTGACGGTGTCGTTCGCGCCGATGACCAGCACTACGTCGGTTTCGGGGAAATCGTCGTTGATTTCGTCCATTTCCAAAACGATGTCGTAGGGGACTTTGGCTTCGGCGAGCAGTACGTTCATGTGACCGGGCAGGCGGCCGGCGACGGGGTGGATGCCGAAGCGTACTTCGGTGCCGTTTTTACGCAAAAGCTCGGTGATTTCGGCAACGGGGTATTGCGCCTGCGCCACTGCCATGCCGTAGCCCGGAGTGATGATGACGCTGCCGGCGTTGCGCAGCATTTCGGCGACTTCGGCGGGTTTGGCTTCGCGGTATTCGCCGACTTCTTGGCTGCCGGAGGCTGCGGCGGAACCGTCGGTACCGAAACCGCCTGCGATGACGGAGATGAAGGAGCGGTTCATGGCTTTACACATGATGTAGGACAGAATCGCGCCGCTGGAGCCGACCAGCGCGCCGGTAACGATGAGCAGGTCGTTGGAGAGCATGAAGCCTGCCGCTGCGGCCGCCCAGCCGGAGTAGGAGTTCAGCATGGACACGACTACGGGCATATCCGCGCCGCCGATGGAGGCGACCAAGTGCCAGCCGAATGCGAGGGCGATCAGGGTCATCAGGATCAGGATGAAGCCGCTGCCGTCAACGGATACGAAAACCAGCATCAGGATAAAGGATAAAACCAATGCGGCGAGGTTGAGCTTGTGTTTGGCGGGCAGTTGCAGCGGCGCGCTGCTGATTTTACCGTTGAGCTTGCCGAACGCGACCAGCGAGCCGGTAAAGGTTACGGCGCCGATGAAGATGCCCAAATAGACTTCGACCAGATGGATGGTGTGCATATCGTGCGAAACGTTGCCCGGCTCGATATAGCTGTTGAAGCCAACCAAAACGGCCGCCAAGCCGACGAAGCTGTGCAGAAGTGCAATCAGTTCGGGCATTTCGGTCATTTCTACTTTTTTGGCTTTGTAGATGCCGATGGCGGCGCCGATGAGCATGGCGATGATGATCCAGCCGAGTCCGTGGGTGTTTTCGGAAAACACGGTAACGAACAAGGCGACCGCCATCCCCGCTACGCCGGAATAACAGCCCTGCTTGGCGGTTTCCTGCTTGGACAGCCCCGCCAGCGAGAAGATGAACAGTATCGCGGCTATGATGTACGCCGCTGTAACGAGTCCTGAAGACATGGTGATTCTCCAATTATTTGTGAAAGTAACTGTGTTTTTTAATCGGGTCGTCTGAAAACTGAATTTCGGGTTTTCAGACGACCCTGATGCTTAGTATTTTTCAAAGACGACTATGACAAACTCCCTCCGCACCAGATCGCCGCTTTTGCTGACCGCCCAATCGCGGCTTCGCTGTTCCCGAATGCAGTGCAACGGCAGGTTTCCCGACAGAGAGCGGATGTCGGCGGCATCATAGAGCGCGAAGCCGTGCGCGGCAAACGGCAGTTTCGCCATAAAGTCTTTTTCGCAAAAATTCAGGCATAGCCGCCCGCCGGATTTCAACACGCGGCTCAGTTCTGAAAGCGCGCTTGGTGCGTCGTCCCAAAAATAGACGGTATTGACGGAAACGATTTTGTCGAAGCTTTCATCGGTAAAAGGCAGCGCGCCGCCATCGTACAGCCGGTAATTCGCCAGCCCTGCTTCGAGAAACGGGGCATTGAATGCCTGCGCCTGTGCGTGCATCAACGGGGAAATTTCCAAACCTGTGTAATGCAGGTTTTCTGCCTGCGACAAAATGTAGCCGAGCAGCCCGCCGTTGCCGCAACCCGTTTCTAGGATGCGGTCTCCGTTTTGCAGCTGCACCGCTTCAAACGAACCGAGAATCTGTGTCAGGTTGCGCAGGTTCATCATCTGTCCGAACGCTGTTCCCGCTTCGTCATGCGGGCAGCGCAGTTGGGCGGCGGTTTGTTCGGGGGACAGGTTCATAGGGTTCTCCGACTATCGGGATGGTTGATTCAACGTCGTCTGAAAATCTGAAATGAGGGTTTTCAGACGACCTCTGTATCGGGTTTCCTATTCGCCGCCGAATTGTGCCAAAAATTCTTCTTCGGTCAGCTTGGGCGTGTCGTTTGCCAGTTCGTAATACGGGGCTTTGGCGTCGATGTAAATCTGCTCTTCCAATTTGAAATCGGCGTTGTCGGCAAACAGTCCGGCGAAGACGAAATAGCTGTCGTTCGGCAGGAAATGGTAGAACAGGTGGGTACCACAGTTTTTGCAGAACGCGCGTTCCGCCCATTCGGACGAATGGTAGCGGGCGATGTTTTCACCGCCGTCGATTTTCGGCGGTTTGGCGGCAATCAGCGAAAACGTCGCGCCGCTGCCCCAAATGCGGCACATCCCGCAATGGCAGGCGTGGACGTGTTTGTCGTGTTCTACTTCTAAAGATACGTTGCCGCACAGGCATTTTGCTTTCATGGTCGAAATCCTCATATTCGAAAACTGGCTTCCAGGTCGTCTGAAAACCCGCTGCATTCGTTTTAGCGAAACTCGCTGAGCTCGTTTTCAGACGACCCCGCTATCAGACAGCGGCTACAAACAGCCCGATGGTGCAGACAAATCCACCCGTCCACATTGCCGAACGCAGGCTCGGTTTGTCTTTCAGATAGCTGAAAATATAAGCAATGCGAAAGGCGATGAACGATATGGACAAAAGGTTGATGGTCGCTTGCGCGGCATTGCCTGTGGCGTGTGCCACCAAAACGGCGGCAGCAAACGGGGCGAACACTTCAAAACCGTTTTGCTGCGCGGCATTGGCGCGCGCCGACAAGCCTTGCGTGCGGGCGAGGAAATCGCGCGGATTGCGGTTGTCCGACGGCTGGAATCCGCCCTGCGCTTTGGCGATGAAGGAACAAAACAGTGGCAGCAGCGATGCGATCAGGATGCACCAATAGGCTAAAGTCATGGTTTACCCTTTCCTAAACATATTCAACATCCGGCGCGTTACGAAGAAGCCGCCGAAGATGTTGACGCTGGCAATCAGGATGGCAATGAAGGCAAGCAGGGTCACGAAACCGTTGCCTTGGCTGATTTGCAGCAGCGCGCCGACGACGATGATGCCGGAAATGGCGTTGGTCACGGACATCAGCGGGGTATGCAGCGAGTGGCTGACGTTCCAAACGACGTAGTAGCCGATGACGCAGGCGAGGACGAAGACGATGAAGTGGTTCAAAAATGCTGCGGGTGCAACCGCGCCGACCCACAGCACCAACACGGCGGCGATGACGGCGGGCGCGAGTTTTTTCCACAGGGGAACGGGTTTCGGCTCAGGCTTGGCGGCAGGCGCGGCTTTTTCAGACGACGTTTGCTGCGGCTGGGCGGAAACCTGAATCGGCGGAGGCGGGAAGGTGATTTCGCCGTCGCGGGTAACGGTCATGTTGCGGATAATCACGTCTTCAAAATCCAGCGTGATTTCGCCGTCTTTGTTCGGGCTTAACAGCTTGGTCAGGTTGACCAAGTTGGTGGCGTAAAGCTGGGAAGACTGTCCGGCAAGGCGGTTTGCCATGTCGGTGTAGCCGATGATTTTCACGCCGTTGTCGGTTACGAACAATTCGCCCGGTTTGGTCAGTTCGCAGTTGCCGCCCGTCGCCGCCGCCAAATCGACGATGACGGAGCCGGATTTCATGCTTTCCACCATTTCTTTGGTAATCAGCTTGGGTGCGGGTTTGCCCGGAATGGCGGCGGTAGTGATGATGATGTCCACTTCTTTCGCCTGCTCGGCAAAGAGCTTCATCTCGGCGGCGATAAATTCGTCGCTCATCACTTTGGCGTAGCCGTCGCCGCTGCCGCCCGATTCTTGCGGGAAGTCGAGTTTCAGGAACTTACCGCCCATCGATTCGATTTGTTCCGCCACTTCCAAGCGGGTATCGAACGCGCGCACCACTGCGCCGAGCGAGTTTGCCGTACCAATCGCCGCCAAACCCGCCACACCAGCACCAATCACCAAAACCTGAGCGGGCGGCACTTTGCCGGCGGCGGTGATTTGACCGGTGAAGAAACGGCCGAAGGCGTTGGCGGCTTCAATCACGGCGCGGTAGCCGCTGATGTTTGCCATCGAAGACAAAGCGTCCAAAGCCTGCGCGCGGGAAATGCGGGGTACCATGTCCATCGCCAACGCGTTCACTTTCTTGGCGCGCAAGGCTTCCACCAAAGCCTCGTTTTGGCGCGGCCACAGGAAGCTGACGATAGTTTGCCCTTCTTTGAGCAGCGGCAGCTCGCCTTCGGACGGCGCGTTGACCTTATAAATCAAAGGGCAGGCCCAAACCGTCGCTTTGTCGGCAACGGTCGCGCCTGCTGTTTGGTAAGCGGCATCGTCCAAACTCGCCGCCAAACCTGCGCCGCTTTCGACAACGGTTTCAAAGCCCAGTTTGCTCAACAGGGCAACAGTGGCAGGCGTACAGGCGACGCGGGTTTCGCCGGATAATGACTCGCGTGGGATACCGATTTTCATCTCTGAATCCTTTTTTAGGTTGTCTGTATATAAAATGTTAATATATTCCATATAATCCCCTTATAGCGAATTTTCAGTGGACTGGCAATAGGCAAGCCGACAATTCGGCATTTCCTTCCTGTATTGCCTTACACATACTGCCGTCTGCGTTTGAAATCATTTCCGAAAATACGGCTTGGGTGCCGTAACATTTTTCACTGTTTCACTATATAATCCGCATTTTTTGAGCCACCGCCATGCCGCACGCCCTCGTCCTCCAATTCCCCTCCGCCGAAGCCCTGCCTTCCTCCCTCCTCTCCCGCCTGCCCGAACCTGATTACGCCGATGAAAAGCGTATGCGTTTTATCGTTGAAGAAGGGTTTTCTTTAAGCACGGCAGACGCGGCGTTGCTGGACAGCCGTCAAATCGACCACGCCGTGTTGCCCGATAGGGCGTTCGGCGAACTCGGGCTGATTGTCAGCGATATGGATTCGACACTGATTACCATTGAATGTGTCGATGAAATTGCGGCGGGCGTCGGCTTGAAAGACCGCGTGGCGGAAATTACCGAACGCTCGATGCGCGGCGAATTGGATTTCGAGCAGTCTTTGCGCAGCCGCGTCGCCCTGTTGGCGGGATTGGACGAACAGGTTTTGGCGGAGGTTTATGAAAACGTTTTGCAGCTCTCGCCCGGCGCGGAATTTTTGTTGGACGAATGCAAGGCGCACGGTGTGAAATTCATGCTGGTGTCGGGCGGATTCACGTTTTTCACCGAAAGGCTGCAACAACGCCTCGGCTTCGAATACCAACACGCCAATATTTTGGAAATTGAAAACGGCAAGCTGACAGGTCGTCTGAAAGGCAGAATCATCGACGCGCAGGCAAAGGCGGAGTTATTGCGCGAATACCGCGACCGCCTCGGATTGCAGCCGCATCAGGTGTTGGCAATGGGCGACGGTGCGAACGATATTCCGATGCTCAAAGAAGCCGGCGTAGGCGTGGCTTACCGCGCCAAACCAAAAGCGCAGGCAGTCGCCGATGCCTGCATCAACTTCGGCGGGCTGGAGCGCGTCAGGGGTTGGTTTAAATAAACTGCCGGTATCGGTGGTCAGGAGTTTCCCGTTAAAACCAAGGTCGTCTGAAAAATTTTCAGACGACCTTTTTGCTGTTTGAAATATCGTAATGACTGCAAACGGACTGCCAAAGGACACGCCGTCTCAGCATATCAAAACGGGTTTGCATCCCGCTCCCGAACACAGCCCTCTTTATCCCTGTAACAGCCTTATCCCTTCTTCCTGCCAAACGGAAAAATAGGCAATTAATCAACACGGTTATTACTATTATTCAAATAATTTAATTATGCCTCAAAAATATTGACTTAAATTAAATAAAACCGTTTTCTTACTCACAAACTGCCTGACATTCTTTATACTACCAAAGTATTAATTAACTACGCATAATGAACTAAACCAATAAAAGGAGCTCTAAGAATGAAACACCAGCTACTCCTTCTGCCGATTGCCTTAGCCGTCTCCCAGGCTTGGGCGGACACAGACCCTGTTCCCGAAGAAACTGTTATCCTTTCCCCCGTTACCGTCACCGGCACACAACAACAAAAAGCCAATAGCGTTACTTTCAACCCCAAAGCTGCTTTGCAACCCCTCCCTGCCGGAGACGGTGCGGACCTTTTACAATCCGTGCCCAACATGAGCATCATCCGCAAAGGCGGAAGCTCGGGCGATCCATTGTTCCGCGGTTTGGGCGGTTCGCGCCTGTCGATTAACGCCGACGACCAGTTTATTTACGGCGGCTGCAGCATGCGTATGGACCCGCCGACTGCCTACATCCACCCGAATTCTTTCGACAAAGTCGTCGTCACCAAAGGCCCGCAAACCGTAACCCAAGGCATGGGTTTGGTCAGCGGCTCGGTACAATTCATCCGCAAAGACCCTGATTTCAGCGAAAAACCTTACAACATCAACGCCTCCCTGACCGCAGGCAGCAACGACCGCCGCGACGGTTCGCTTGAAGCCGAATTCGGCGGCAAATACGGCTACGTCCGCAGCAATATTTCCCATAACGAGGCCGGCGACTACAAAGACGGCTCAGGCAAACGCGTCCACTCCCATTTCAAACGCGACAGCCAAATGCTGCAACTGGGCATCACCCCGACCGAAAACACCACCATCGCCGGCACATACGAACGCAGCAGGGCCAAGGTCGCCTACGCCGACCGCATGATGGACGGCAGCAAATTCGACCGCGACGCATGGAACGTCCGCTTTACCCAGCGCAACCTCACTCCTTGGTTCAGCGAACTCGAATTGCGCTACGGTGAAAGCGAAATCGACCACGTCATGGACACATACAGCCTGCGCACCATCCGCAATCCGGCAGGCAAACAGATTAAAAACGCCAACAACCCCAAACGCAACACCGACACAGGTCGTCTGAAAGCCACCTTCGATTGGGATAACCTCAACCTGCAAACCGGCGTAGATTATATGGACGACGTACACGTCGCCCGTATGGAACGCGGCGGCGACGGTTACAGCCACAAGCCCTATATGCCCAACCAAAGTTTCAAACAATGGGGCGTTTTCACCGAAGCCGCTTGGCAGCAAACCGACAAACAACGTTGGGTAGCAGGCTTGCGCCACGACCGTGTCAAAGCGCATTACGATTCCGCAGACGTAACCGATCCCGTTTTGAAACATCAGAAATTCAACTTGAATTCCGGTTTCTTACGTTGGGAACGTGATACGGATAACGGCTTGAAATACTACGCCGGATTCGGTATCGCCGAACGCTCGCCCGACTACTGGGAACGTCTGCGCGCCAAAAAGAAAATCATCCATCCCGAACAAAACCGCCAAATCGATGCGGGCATCATCTGGAAACGTCCCAACCTCCATGCCTCCGTATCCGTATTCGGCAGCGATGTCAAAAACTTCATCATACTCGAACGCCAAGGCACGGATTTAGGCGTACGCAACGTTAAAGCCTCTCGTTTCGGCGGCGAAGCCGAAGTCAAATGGACGTTTGCACCTAATTGGGAAATCGGCAGCAGCCTCGCCTACACCCACGGCAAAAACCGCACCGACGGCAAACCTTTGGCACAAACTCCGCCGCTCGAGTGGAACAACACCCTTGCCTTCGACAACGGCAAATTCAGCGCAGGCGCGTTATGGCGCGTCGTGGCCAAGCAAAACCGTTACAGCAAAGGTCAAGGCAATATCGTCGGTCAGGACATCGGCGCCTCTTCCGGCTTCGGCGTACTCTCGCTCAATGCCGGCTGGAAATTCAGCAAATACGCCACCTTGCAGGCCGGTATAGACAACGTGTTCAACAAAACCTATGCCGAATTCGTCAGCAAAGGCGGCGACCCTTCAGCAGGCACGCAAACCTTGCGCGTCAACGAACCCGGCCGTACCGCTTGGTTGAGGCTGCAAGCGAAATTCTGATGTTGAGTTGAGAAAGTGAAAGGTCGTCTGAAAACCCGATTGTGGGTTTTCAGACGACCTTTTTGATGATGACTTTAAAGTGAAGCTGTTTTACAAGAGACGATGTTTTAGTGATTCAAATCATATTCAAACCATACGGAACAGTTGAAATATCGTACCGAGATGAAAGCTTAAACCCAAGCCCCTGTATTTTTACCCGCCACCGCCCCGCAAATTTATAAAGGAACAAACCGGAAACCCTGTTCGTCAACCTCCAGTATGGAAGCGTAATCAGGCTTCCAGTCCCCCAACACGATACGGGTAAAGCCGTCTTCCTGATGGATATGCTCACGGTGGGTGTGTCCGTGAATCAACAGTTGGGCATGATGCTGACGCACAATGTCTGCGGTAAATTGCGGCTGGACGTCCATGATTTCGGCGGCTTTATATTGTTTGCCCTGCTTGCTGGTTCGGCGTATTTTGCGGGCGATTTTCAGGCGCAAGGCAAGCGGCAGGCTTAGGAACAGGCGTTGCAGCCATTTTTGGTGAACAACCTTTCTGAACTTCTGATAACGCGCATCATCGATACACAACGTATCTCCGTGGCAAATCAAGGCGGAACTGCCGTATAAATCGACCACCGCATATTCGGGCAGTAATTTCATACCGGATTGCGCCGCAAATTGCTTTCCGATCAAAAAATCCCGGTTGCCGTGTACGAAGAAACATTCCACCCCGCGCTGCACGACGGATTGAATCGCTTGCGCGACGGTTTGGGTCAATTCGGATTGCTCATCGTCGCCTATCCAAAAATCAAACAAATCCCCCAAAATATAAACCGAACGCGCCTGCGGTGCTTTTTCACGCATAAAGCGCAAAAACAATTCGGTCAATTCGGGATGGGATTCGCTCAGGTGCAAATCGGAAATAAAGTAAATCGGCATGGCGGGCAACAGGTGTGAAATCCTTGCCATTATAGGTTTTCAGACGACCTTTGTATATCAACTGCCAACGTATGCGGCATGGTCCCATCCGTTGCCGGAACTTCGCTCAATTTCTCTTTTTATCCGACATTCAGGCAGGCAATGATTTGAAACCCGCCCCAATCAGCCGCATTGGACGATTTTTTGATAACTGTCTTCCTGATGCACATCGCTGACGGGCACAACGTAAAACAATTCGTTGCTGCGGACAAATCGGTTGACCAAATCCCTATCGATATCAAATACATGATGGCGCAAGCCGTTCAAGCCGCGGAATATCATGGTTTTCCAGTCCGCATACCCGTTGGCGTTGGGGCGGATATCGTTCATCGCGTCCAGCGCCAGCAGTTTGCGGTTCTGCTCTTCTTTGTTCAAAGGCAGGGAATACACGGAGTGGAAATGGAACGGCTGTCCGAACATCGGCGGCAGGCTCAACATCGAGCCGGACTTGCCGATCGGAAAATCGTCGCTCAAAAAATGCAGCGTATGCAAAAATAGCGAACCTTTCCGATAATCCAATTGTTTCAACGCTTCAACCGCAGCAATCGTCGTATATTGATGGTCTTTGTGTGCGTCAATATTGGGCGACGGGCTGACGATGATGTCGGGCTGGAA
>CALDNV010000305.1:0-2141 GCA_937914605.1 uncultured Neisseria sp. | reverse complement strand
GGTTTAAAGTTAATCCACTATACTTGCCTTAAATCTCGCTACCGCCGACGGTCAGTCCCGAATCAATCCGCAGGGTCGGTTGTCCGACGCCGACAGGAAGGCTTTGCCCGTCTTTGCTGCACACACCGACACCGCTGTCCAACGCGGTATCGTTGCCTATCATGGAAACATGTTTCAACACTTCAGGCCCGTTGCCGATGATGGTCGCGCCTTTGACAGGATATTGCAGTTTGCCGCCTTCGACCCACCACGCTTCGGATGCGCTGAAGACGAATTTGCCGCTGGTGATGTCCACCTGTCCGCCGCCGAAATTGACGGCGTAAATGCCTTTGTCGATGGACGCGATGATTTCGTCGGGTTCGTAGCCGCCGTTTTCCATGAAGGTATTGGTCATGCGCGGCATAGGGGCGGAGGCGTAGCTTTCGCGGCGGCCGTTGCCGGTGGATTGCGTACCCATCAGGCGGGCGTTGGTTTCGTCCTGTATATAGCCGACCAAGATGCCGTCTTCAATCAATACGGTGCGGCGTGTTTCATTGCCTTCGTCGTCGATATTGAGCGAGCCGCGCCTGTCCGCAATGTCGCCTTGGTCAACGACGGTAACGCCTTTGGCGGCAACGCGCTCGCCGATTCTGCCTGAAAAGACGCTGGTTTCTTTGCGGTTGAAATCGCCTTCCAAGCCGTGTCCGACGGCTTCGTGCAGCAACACGCCCGGCCAGCCGTTGCCCAAGACAACGGTCATTTCGCCTGCGGGTGCAGGGCGGGATTCGAGATTAATCAGAGCTTGTTTGACGGCGGAATCGACAAACTGCCGCACCAAAGTTTCATCAAAATAAGCCAAGTCGTAGCGACCGCCACCGCCCGCGCTGCCCTGTTCGCGCCGGTCGCCCTGTTTGGCGATGACGGTAACGTTCAGGCGCACCATCGGACGGATGTCGGCGGCGTGCCTGCCGTCGAGGCGGGCAATGTAAATCATGTCGTATTCGCAAGTCAGCCCCGCCATCACTTGCACAATGCGCGGATCGGCGGCTTTGGCAAGCGTTTCCACTTTGTTCAATAAGGCAACTTTGGCAGCGGAATCGAGACCGATAATGGGATTCAGCACCGCATGGACGGATTTGCCGTATGCGGCGGACGGCACTTTGACAGAAGCTTCGCCGCCTGCCGCGCCGATGACGCGGACGGCCTGGGCGGAACGGTTAATCGAATCGATACACAAACTGTCCGCATAGGCAAAAGCGGTTTTTTCGCCCGAAACAGCGCGCACGCCTACACCCTGATCGATTTGGAAGCTGCCCGATTTGACGATGCCCTCTTCCAAGTGCCAGCTTTCAAAAGCAGTGCGCTGGCAGTAGATGTCGGCGTAATCGACGTGATGCGCGCCGATGATGCTCAGGCTTTTGGCGAGCAGCTCAGGGGAAAGGTGATTGGCTTCGAGCAAATCGCGCTGTACGGTAGCGTAAGTTGAGTGCATGGTTTTCAGACGACCTTCAAGGCTGGGGAAACTTGGGGCTTGATTATACGGCATTTATTCTCGTTCTAGTCGAATAGATAAAAAGCGCAATCAAGTTTCCGTACTGACCTGACAGGCGGCGGACTAAGCTGCATCATGTCTTACGGTTTTCTTAAGATTGAACCGGAACGCTTGGACCGCTTATGGCAGATTTCGCGGGCAAAGTCCACGCTACGGATTGCTTCAACGGTAACTTATCCCTTCCCCCGTCCGGCGGGAGAAGGTTAGGATGGGGTGGCTTTGTGAGTTTAAATAAAATCAAATTCGTTTGCCCCGTAGAACCACCCTCTCCCCGACCCTCTCCCGCCGGACGGGAGAGGGGAGCAAGTTACAGATAAAAACAAGGTCGTCTGAAAACTTGAAAGTCGAGTTTTCAGACGACCTTTTATTTAATCCACGCCAGTTTGTAGCGTGGGCTTTGCCCACGAAATCTATCTTCTGACAATCTGAATTGGATGATCACGTTTTCACTCATATCGTGGGCAAAGCCCACGCTACGGTTTACTGCAACGGCAACTTAGCCCTCCCCCCGTCCGGCGGGAGAAGGTTAGGATGGGGGTGGTTCTATGGCTTTAGGTAAAATCAAATATGCTTGAGGTCGTCTGAATCGGCTGTCTGCACATTCCATCCT
>CALDNV010000304.1:0-6445 GCA_937914605.1 uncultured Neisseria sp. | reverse complement strand
ATGTTTTGTGTGTGTGGATGTGTTTTGTGCAATGCCATTTTTACGGTATCCCCGCAAAAATCATACATGGAGACAGTTTAAAAAACGAATTTCATATGGCATGGCGGACGGTGCATTGGTTGCGTGGCGGTTTTGAAGACTTTATGAAAGCTGAAATTGAAGCCGACAAAATAGCCGCTTTTGACGCAAAACAGCACAGTCAAGACGAAACGAAGATAACCGCCCCCTTGTTGACATTGGAAGAACAGTTGGTTTTGTTTTAAAGAAAGGCAAAAGAGTGATGATTCAAGATGTGACAGAATTGAATATGATAGATAGAATTTTAAATGAAATTTCGGCGTTAAGCCCGAAGGAAATCCGAGAAATTTTTATGCAGATGTGGCGGCATATGGATTCACTGAATGACGGCTTGACGGCTGACGATTGTGTCGAACTTTTTGCAACCGCTTTAAAAGGCAGTTCAGATTTAACCTATGATTTGCTGAAAGACACCTGTCATGATTACAGTGTTGGAACGATGACAGAAACATTTGCATTATTGCCGCGTGAAACGTATGACAAAATGTTTTCTGAATGCCTTAAAGGTAAAATTCCCGCTGAAACGCGACTGGATACCGAAGCCCTAATTAATTTTTTGATGTTGGATAATGTTTCTGAAATTGAAGTGAGCATTAGAAAAGGTTGTATTAGGGCAACACATTTTATAGGTTCTGATAAAAAATTTATCTATGATACAGGAGTTGACGATGAAAATATTCAATGGAAAATTGAAGATTTCAAGGCTAATTACCCGCATACATGGTGGACGGTAGAGCAGGTTATTTACAATGACTAAGATATAAAGGTCGTCTGAAACGGCGATTTCAGACGACCTTTATATGCTGAAGGGAAATTAACGGAAAAAAAGCCCGCCGCAGCCCCGTTACCGCCTCTCAAGGTTCGGCAGAAACGTCCCCACGCCCCCAAGAGAAAAACAGACTTAGGCAACTTTTCCGGCACCTTCGGCAGCCTGCAAAATTGCCACGCCTATTTTTCTCTTGCCCCCTACGGCGGGCTTTTTTATTTATGAAAAATTAGTACTATTCAATCTAGTAGCTGACAGCTCTTAAACTGGAGCTATTTAGACAAAATATCTGCCTTTGTCGATTTTGAGTGGTGTTTGACGTGGGCAGGGATGGAAAATAACACATAAGGAAAACTAATGCTTTTACTAAGGCGTGAACACATTGGTCGCTTGTTTGATATGTTGATAGCAAACCGCAGGTTTGATACTCCATTTAAAATTACGGAGTACGATGGTGGGATGAATTTTTTGGGTACATTTGGCGAAGTCCCGGTACACGAGCTTGGAAACCGATCGGCGACATTGTGCTTTGAATGGAAAGGGGAGATATCCGAACCACGAGATACCCATGATATTGCGGGGATGAAGCCAAACATCCTTTATGACTTTAACGGGTCAGGACGGCACTTTGATAACCCTGATCCACGTTACCTGCTTCCTGTGGGTTCAAAAGGACTGATTCTGAAGCATATCGTGATTAATGACGAAGACGAGCTTTTGAGGATTTGGTGTAACCGCCAAAAAATTTATTTTTACCGATACCGGATATTGAAAGCCACCCCAATTGTGCGGAACATTTTATTGCATAAGGCATGGCAGGAAATTTATCGGATAAATGAAATATGCCGTAACACTTCATTCGAAATTGCCATATGCCACCGCCCAATGGAGGGTGACTAAACATCCAACCAATCTTTAATTTCATAAGGTTATGGGGACAATCCTTGGTCAAACTATGGGTAAATCAACAAAACGTGTGGTATAGCACTGGCTCAACCTATCTCTGTTCATTTTCCATTCATCCGCAAGCAGTTCGGAGGCAAGTTTCAGACGGCCTCTACCGTACCGGCGATTGATTTTGTCCCATGCCTCCATAACTGGATTGACGGCTTCCGGCTGCCATAGGTCCGTTTGTACATGTCCGGCTGGTTTCAGCCCATGCAATTCGATCCCGCATTTTTTATAGAAGTAGCCGCCTCGGTAAACGTTCGCCAACAGATTTTGCGCCTCCCGGTTCAGAATGACGGTATCGGCTGTCGGTACGGCCAAATTACGGCTCAGGCTCTTATGGTATTGAGGGGCTTCTTCCCGGAAAAAATCCGTGTGTAGGAATACGGTAACGGCAGAAGCCGCCAGTCCGTCACGACGCAAGGCTTCTGCCCCCGAGCTGATGTGATGTGTAATCGCCGCCTGCAACGCCTCCGGCGTATCTATATACGTTCCAAAACTGCGGCTGCGGACAAGATTCTGTCTTGTTTGCGGTTTGGGGTGCAAACCATCACAGGCAATACCCTGCATTTCGCGCTGCGTCCGTTCGACCGTCACGCCGTATCGCCGGCGTAGGGTAGCGGTATCCGCCCGAACGAAGTCCAATGCGGTATAAATTCCTTGCGCCGCCAGTTTGGCCGCGGTTCTACCCCCGATTCCCCAAATCTCATCGACACCCTGGCTGCGCAAGGCACGAAGTCGGACAGCCTCATTCCAATTTGACCAAACCACTACTCCCCCAAAGTGATCGGGGTAACGTTTGGCAAGATGATTGCAAAACTTGGCCAGCGTCTTGGTCGGTGCGATGCCGACGCAGGTCGGTATGCCTACCCACTGCAATACGCGATGTCTGATTTGGCCGCCGAGTTCAGCGAGGTTCTCGATACCGGCCATACTGGCGAAACATTCGTCTATCGAATAGACTTCAATCGCAGGGACACAACCGGCGATAGTTTCCATCATCCTCCGGGACAGGTCCGCGTAGAGTTCGTAGTTGCTCGAATAAGCTTTCAGACGACCTTGAGAAACTAAGTGTTTCACACGGAAATAGGGTTCCCCCATCTTAATGCCTAAAGCCTTTGCCTCAGCAGATCGTGCAACCACGCAGCCGTCGTTGTTTGACAGGACGACGACAGGGACGTTCTTCAAGTCTGGCCGAAATACCCGCTCACAGGAACAGTAAAAACTGTTGCCATCTATCAGTGCATACATGTCAGCCCCCCTGACGCACGTCTTTGATGACGAAAGTCACGACCCCTACAACCGACCATGTATCTTCATCGGTCGGTACAAAATCAGGGTACTCGCCGGAAGCGTTTTCAGAGTGCAGCTCAGGCTTACGACCGGGAACTTTGTATAGCCGTTTGATCGTAAACTCGTTGCCTAAGTCCGCCATCACAATATCGCCGTGCTTCGGTGTTTTGGACCGGTCGATGATCATAATATCGTCTTTACTAATCCCAGCATCTAGCATGGAATATCCACCGGAACGGGCGGCGAAGGTGGCGGACGGGTTGGCAATGAGATATTCGTTGAAATCTAGGTAGTCTGCGACATACGGCTCCGCAGGTGACGGAAATCCGGCCGGCACTTTTTCTAAGGCAACCGGAACCTTTAGATTTGTCCGACTTATTGGAATCAGACTGTCCGGTGGCAGGGCAAAAGAGGCAATCATGGCATCGACAGCGGGTATCAACGAAACAGGAATACGCTTTACTGTCGTCGCTTCACCGTTTTTGCTTTTTCGCCCTGCTCCTTCCCTACGCCCACCGCGTTTCTTAGGCAACTCTTCCATATATTTCCCTTATTTGATTTTGTAACAAAATCATTTTACCCTAAAATAGAGTTCATTTGAAATTACATTCTCCATAGTTAAACATTCTTATTAAAGTCCAGTTTGTCAACGTAACACTGAGGGAGGCTCACACAATAAACAAAGGTATAGCCTGAAATCTAATAATCTTATTAAAATTTGAAAAATCAACATAATAGATATTGCATTACCGCGAAAATCGCGGTAATATACACACATGGACAGACAGCAAGGTCTGCCACCCCACCGAATCGGGGCGAGATTCGGACTTATTAACCAAGTAAAGGATTAAAAAATGTCAAACTTAGTATTCAAAACAAAAAAAGAAGCCGTTGAATTTTTGAGAAATATCGAACATTTGGAAGAAATGTCAAACGGCAACTTTTATCCTAAAGGCACTTATTACCTTGCCCACGGCGAATATAGCCAACCCGAATTTAAAGCTGTCAAATATAAAGACGGCTGGGGAATCAAAAAAATCCACTTTTACTATCCTAATACATTTCACACCCCGAAAGACGGGCGCTGCATTGCGATCAGCGACTGGGACGGCAGCACTGATTTAGTCCTGCAAGATTCTTTTTATTGATTAATCCGCCACCCTTTGGGGTGGCAGCCCATACCGACGGGCAGTGTCGGCAAACCAACAGGAGCAAAAAAATGAAAGCAACATTAACCATCGAAAAACGCGGCGAAGGCTATATTTATGACCTGTTTTCAGACCAAGCAACTAAACGCGGAGTTAAGTGTGGGTTAACCCCGCTTGCAGCCGCAACAGAAGCGACAAAGATTTTAGCCAATCTAGCTACATCAACAGGTGCGGCCATAGTAGCACCACCGGAAGTATTAGCACACATCCCTCCCCACCTAACAGGAGATACCGAGCCAACCGATAAGGCTAAACGAATTAAAGCCCTTGAAATTGTGGCGGACTTGCTGATTGTCATTTACGGTGAAAAGGCAAAAATACCATCAAATGTAGAAAGATACGCAATACACAACCCTATGCAGGCAATTGGGCTGATAGTACAACGACGCGAGTTTCCAACCAACAGCAAAAAAGTGGCCGAGCTTATGGACAAAATCGACAACCCTGATGATTTTAATTTTTCACGCCCCGCAAACCTAGAGGAGCAAGCGGTATTTGATTTAAGATTATATAAATCACCATATAAATAATAAAAATCGGTTGAAACTACTAAGTTTCAACCGATTTTTTAGGAACGAGCATGATTGATAACCCCGAACTGGGATACACCCCCGCAAATTTAAAGGCGTTACGCCAAAAATACGACCTGACGCAACAGGCTACCGCCAATCTGTTAGAGGTAAATATATCAGCAATTCAACGCTGGGAGGCTGATATAAATCTCAAAAGCCATACAGATATGCCATTAAAAAAATGGGTAGAGTTGATAGCTAAACTTACACAATAATTAAGGTCGTTAGTAATGCCAAGAGAATTAACCTTTGGAAAAAGAGGTTTAGTAAATTTAACGGTCAATATCTAAATCCCTATCTTGTTTGGGATGCTTATACAACTGTTGAAGTTGGTTGTCATATAGATTGATTTTTGCTTGAATTTGGAAAGAAGGCGGTAGTTTGGCAATCAACTCCTCTGCTCCAGCGATTACTTGTTTTTGTGTATTTGACAATAAGTGGGCGTGTTCTTGTAAATTAGTTTCCAATATTCTCAGACGACGTGTGTTACGGTGTAGTTCATGATCTATGGCTACACTTGGCATTTCTTGGAACTGTACACGACTATCAAATATTAATCCCTCACGCGAATATACTTTAAATACATCGGCTTTGCCTGATAAAAACACGGCGTCCGCATTTTGTGGCAACAACTTAACAACTAAATCATGATGTTCTTTGGGCGTTGCCCTTGGCGTTTCTCCAAGCAGCTCCATTGCATGATAACGTTCCAAGGTGCTTTGCCAGCTTACTTCTGATGGTGCTGTTTGGATATAGACGGCAGTTTCATAACCATGTTCACGCATTTTTTCCAAAGTTCTCATGGGCGTTTCGGTAGTACGAAATGTTCCTTCTACACTGATGTTATATCCTTCTCGTAATGCCTTTTCTATTACTCGTTCGGTCATATGTCCTGAAAAGGCAGCGGTATGTTTGGGAGAGTCAATACCATACTGTTCTTGTATGCCGTCAAAATTGGGATGGTAACGACGGAACTCGTCGCCGTTAATGACAAGAACGTTTCGATTCAATTCTTGACGGATTATTCCTACTAAGTTTGATTTACCTGCTCCTGGTTGTCCTCCCAATACAAATCCTTTCGGAGATTTAACCGGACTGACCTGTTGTTCGGAAATCAAGTCATTCCACAAATGCCGGAAAATCAATGCTTCTCGTCTGTCTGACATCATACGTCCCATTCGATGTTAGGCATGATTGAATATTTTTGATGTAAGGTATTGCACTCCTCCGCTACTTGGCCGAAGTCGATATTTTCCGGTTTGGTGTCATATAGGAAACCACGCAACTCAGCAATGCGTTTTTGGTCTTCCGAGCGCACCTCCGAATAGGGTGTTTTGCGTGAAATAAGTGCCTGTACACTGGCAACTCGTTCTATTAAAGCGTCTTTCTGCATTAACGTAGCCAATTTTCATTCCTCTTTTGGGATTTGAGATTGTTTGTGTTGCCGCATTACCACTTTGACTAACGATACGCTGCATCCGGCTAGAGCGGCCGTTTCTTGAAGGGTATGGTTTTGGCGTAGGCTGACAATCAGTTTATGCTTTTGGATATTTGCCTGACGGCCTTTGTAAAGTCCCTGT
>CALDNV010000303.1:0-6434 GCA_937914605.1 uncultured Neisseria sp. | reverse complement strand
CCCGCACATCGTGGACGCGATTAAAAACGGCGAAATCGCGCTGGTGGTCAACACCGTCAGCAGCTCGGCACAATCCATCGCCGACAGCCACAGCATCCGCCGCACCTCCCTCACCCAACGCGTGCCGCAATACACCACCATCGCCGGCGGCGAAGCCATGAGCGAAGGCGCAAAAAGCCGCGACCACCTGGGTGTGTACAGCGTGCAGGAGTTGCATGGACGGCTGAAAAACAGAGGCTGAATCTGAATCAGGTTTAGCTTGAACAAAAGGTCGTCTGAAAACCAATTTTCCGGTTTTCAGACGACCTTTTTCTTTGCTGACTTTATTCGAGGCGCATTTGCGTAAACAGAACCACTCGCGGATGGTTTGCGAATTCATCAACCGTCCGATCTGTTACCTCCGGCAAAACCGCTTGCGGCTACCTCACATACGGAGCTTAGATAGACAATTGAAAAACAAAGACTGAATCAAGTTTAACTTCAACAAAAAGGTCGTCTGAAAACCAATCTTCCGGTTTTCAGACGACCTTTTCTTTATTATCTGCCTACCTTATTCGGGACGCATCTGCGGGAACAGAATCACGTCGCGGATGGTTTGAGAATCGGTCAACAGCATCACCAAGCGGTCGATGCCGATGCCGCAACCGCCTGTCGGCGGCAGACCGAATTCCATCGCGCGGATGTAGTCGGCATCGTAGTGCATGGCTTCGTCGTCGCCCGCGTCTTTTTGCGCCACTTGCGCTTTGAAGCGTTCGGCTTGATCTTCGGGGTCGTTCAACTCGGAATAGCCGTTTGCCAGTTCGCGGCCGACAACGAACAATTCGAAACGCTCGGTCAGACCTTGTTTCGTATCCGAAGCGCGTGCCAACGGGGAAACTTCGACCGGATAATCGACGATGAAGGTCGGGTTCCACAGTTTGCCCTCGGCGCAACCTTCAAACAGGGCAAGTTGCAGGCTGCCGATGCCGGGGGACGGTGGCAGGCTTTCGCCGTGTTTGACGATTTCTTTTTTCAGCCACTCTGCATCGTTCAACTGCTCGTCGGTGTAGTGCGGATTGTATTTTTTGATGGCTTCAAGAATGGTCAGGCGCTCAAACGGGCTTTCCAAATCGACTTCTTTGCCGTTGTAGTTGATTTTCGCCGTGCCGTTGACCGTGCGCGATGCGTTGCGGATGATGTCTTCCGCCATCTGCATCATGCGTTCGTAGTCGGAGAAGGCTTCGTAGAATTCAATCATGGTGAATTCGGGGTTGTGGCGCACGGACATGCCTTCGTTGCGGAAGCTGCGGTTGATCTCGAACACGCGCTCCAAACCACCGACCACCAGGCGTTTCAGATACAGCTCGGGGGCGATGCGCAGGTAGAGCGGGATGTCCAAGGCGTTGTGATGGGTCACGAACGGTTTCGCCGTCGCGCCGCCGGGAATCGGGTGCATCATCGGGGTTTCGACTTCGAGATAATGCTCGTTCACCATGAAATTGCGCACGGATTGGATGATTTGGCTGCGTTTGATAAACGTATTGCGCGATTCTTCGTTGGCAATCAAATCGACGTAGCGTTGGCGGTATTTGGTTTCCTGATCGCTCAAGCCTTTGTGTTTGTCAGGCAGCGGGCGCAGGGATTTGGACAGCAGGCGGATGTCGGACACGCGCACGGTCAATTCGCCGTGGTTGGTTTTGAACAAAGTGCCTTCCGCGCCGACGATGTCGCCCAAGTCCCAATGGTTGAAATCGTCCAAAACTTCCTGACTCACGCCTTTGTTGTTCAGATAAAGCTGGATTTGACCGGTCACGTCTTGGATGGTGGCGAAGCTCGCCTTGCCCATTTGGCGTTTGAGCATCATGCGGCCGGCAATTTTGACGGGAACGGCTTGCGGGTCGAGTTCTTCTTTGCCGATTTCGCCGTATCGGGCATGCAAATCGGCGGCAAAGCTGTCGCGCTTGAAGTCGTTGGGATAGGCAATGCGCTGTTGGCGGATGTTGTGCAGTTTTTCGCGGCGCAGGGCGATGATTTGGTTTTCGTCCAACTGCGGCTCGGTTTGCGGATTGTTTTGTTCGCTCATGGTGTTTTCCGGAAAAATAAATCAGGCGCAATCTGTTTCAGACGACCTGATTGAATCACAAAATTTGCGCATATTTTACGCGATGTCGGTGTTTTTTTCTATCCGGCTCAAAAGGTCGTCTGAAAAACATCGGGCAGGGGTTTCCGGTCAATCCGTTTGGCGGGAAAAAGATACCTGAAATCAAGTTTGGAAAAACATTTGGCTTTTTTGCTGTTATACTCATTCCATTTATTTCAAATCAATATCTGAAGATTATGTACTGGTCTATTCCTGATATCCCCGATACCATCGTCGCCCGCAAAAACAGCAAGTGGAATACCCCTTGGGTATGGCTGACGGTATTGGCTTTGCTTTTCATTGCGGCGTTGATTGTTGTGTTGTGGCTAAAAATCAGCCCGTTTTATCTGTTGATACCGGTTGGCGTTTGGGGCGCGGCTTTGCTGTACCGCTTTATCTTGTCGATGAACCGCAGCGCGGCGGCAGATGCTTGGGAAACCGAAAAATCGAATATCCGCAAAAAATGGACGGATTGGGCGCAAAGAAGCATCGTATTGGTCGATTCGCATACCATCCTGCCCGACCCCTTGTCGCTGCCGGACGTCATTACCCAAGCCTCAGGCGGACGAAATGCCGATCTTTTTCTGTTTCCGCGTGATGAAGACGAAGACCTGTGGCGCAGCGGCTATCCTTACGTTGCCGAACATTTTTACCAAAAATTGAGCGAATTGGCGGAATATCGGCAGCCTGTGACCCTGCACATCGATGCACCGGACGAAGAAGCGTATTTGAACTGGCAGCAAAGATTTGAAGAAATCGCCGAAATGGCGGGTGTCCGCGCGACTATCAAGCCTCTGTCTGATGGCGAAAGTTTGATGGGCGATTGGGTGGAAAACCGCCAGTTTGAAGGCATCCATGTGATTTTTTCGGCATGGCTGAACGAAGACGCTTCAGATGCCGAGTTTACAGAAAACGCAACTTGGCTGGCGTTCGCCTCGCCTTATGCCGCCAAACAGAACAAATTGCCCGTCAAAGCGGTTTTGCAGCGTCCGATTGCCATCTCCTTGTCCGACGAAACGGCGCAAAACAAATCTTTCGGACACTACGCCGATTATGCTTTGAAAAACCGCACCGTCCATGCCGCCTGGTTTACCGCACCGCCTAAAGATACGCAACAATACGTCGGCAAACTTCGCCAAGCAGGCGTCAGCTGGAACGATAATTTCGACCTGCCACTGATACACACGCCCGAACCGTATACAGGTCAACTTCCGCGAGAAAGCCACTGGCTGACTCTGGGCTTGATGGCTGAAAACAGCGATCAGCAAAACCAATTGTTCGGCTGGCAGAAAGATGGCAATCTGTACATGGGCTGCCTGATTCATCAAAATTCAGCAGCATAAGCCGACTATCTTGTCATGGTACGAAAGGTCGTCTGAAAACTTGAAGTTTGGGTTTTCAGACGACCTTCTTATTGAATCGATGCATACTTGGAGCAAACCGAACCCGTAGCGTGGGCTTTACCCACGATATGAATGTACGGATACCGCCCAATTTAGATGGTTAAATGACAGATTTCGCAGGCAAAGCCCACGCTACGGATTGCTGCAACGGCAACCTGTCCCTTCCCCCGTCCGGCGGGGGAAGGTTAGGATGGGGGTGGCTTTGTGGATTTAGGTAAAATCAAATTCGTGTAGCCCGCAGAGCCACCCTCTCCCCAGCCCTCTCCCGCCAGACGGGAGAGGGGGTAGGTTACAGGTTAAAAAGAGGTCGTCTGAAAACTTGAAATTCAAGGTGTCAGACGACCTTCTTATTGAATCGATGCATACTTGGAGCAAACCGAACCCGTAGCGTGGGCTTTACCCACGATATGAATGTACGGATACCGCCCAATTTAGATGGTTAAATGACAGATTTCGCAGGCAAAGCCCACGCTACGGATTGCTGCAACGGCAACCTGTCCCTTCCCCCGTCCGGCGGGGGAAGGTTAGGATGGGGGTGGTTCTATGACTTTTGGTAAAATCAAATTCGTTTGCCCCGTAGAACCACCCTCTCCCCAGCCCTCTCCCACTGGATAAAAGAGCAAGAAGTTACAGATAAAAACAAAATCGTCTGAAAACCTGAATCCCAAGTTTTCAGACGACCTCTTTATTTTCAAACCCAACTTACTTGACGCGCCCTGCTTTCAACACGCGTTGGGCGAAGAACACCATGCCTGTGATGAAGAATGCCAGTCCCAGCCAGGATGCGGTGGTTTCCCAGTTTTCCAGACCCAGCGCGAGCGGAGCGTCGGAGCCGCCGTTGGTCACGGAGAAGACGATGATGAATGCCATCACTACGCCGACCAGGCTTTCGCCGACAATCAAACCGGCGGAGAACAAGGTGCCGATACGTTCGGCGTTTTTCAGACGACCTTCACGATTTTCCGCTTTCTTGCCGATGATGTGTTTCAACACCGCCGCCAACACTGCGCCGATCACGATGGGCATAGTGACGGACGGGGGCAGGTAGATGCCCATGCCGACTGCGAGGACAGGCAGTGCGCGTTTGCCGCCGGACGATTTTTTCAACACCAAATCGACGACGATCAACACCGCGCCGATCGCGATGCCGGTGAAGATGTACGCCCATTCAAGGTTGTGGGCGAAAATACCCGACGCGATGGTCGTCATCAAAGTCGCTTGCGGAGCCGCCAAAGCCTGCGCCGCGTCCATGCCTTCGCGCGGCATTGCGCCGGTAAAGCCGTAGGCTTCGTAGAGCAGTTCCAACACGGGCGAGATGACGAATGCGCCGACGATACAGCCGATAATCAGTGCAATCTGTTGCCTCCACGGCGTTGCTTTGAGCAGGTAGCCGGTTTTCAAGTCTTGCAGGTTGTCGTTGGAAATCGAAGCCACGCAAATTACTGCCGAGCCGCAGAACAATGTCAGCGCCAGCAAGAATTTGCGATTGGCTTCATCCGCCATCAAGCCGCCGGATTCGCCCACGACCAACAACACCAGAGAAATGATAACGATGGAAACGATGCCCACGCCGGAAATCGGGCTGGAAGACGAGCCGACCAAACCTGCCATATAACCGCAGGCGGCGGCGACCAAAAAGCCGATGACGGAAGCCAAAAGCGTACAAACGACCACCAAAAGCCAAGCCATGCCACCCGTAATGTGCGAATCGCCGATAAAGTGATAAAACGATACACCCAACACCAACATCATGGACAATACCCAGAAAATCATGGTCTTAGGCGACAAATCTTGTCCTGTACGTTCCGCCGCAGGCGCGCCGCCGCCGAAACTCTTGAACGACATTCTCAGACCTTCGACCATCGGCTTGAGCAGCATCAAAAGCGTCCAGACCGCCGCAATACCGATGGTACCCGCGCCGATAAAGCGTACTTTTTCCTTCCACAGCTTCATCGCAAACGCTGCCATTTCCATATCGGCAGGCTGCGGAATGTGCGATGAAAAATACGGCACGGCAATGCCCCAAGCAATCGAAATGCCCAACAGGATGGCGATACCGCCCGTCAGACCGACCAAATAGCCCGCGCCCAACAATGCCAGCGAAAAGCCCATCGGCAGTTGGAAAATCGCCGTGCCGCTTTTAAACCAATAACTCGCGCTGTCGGCAATCACGCGCAAACCGTTGGAACAAAAGCTCATAAAGCCCGCCAGCGCGCCGCCCGCCGCCAACTCTTTAATGCCGCTGCCGCCCTGACGGCCTTCCTCTTCCTCGTGGCTGCCGACTTTCAAAATCTCCGCCGCCGCCACGCCTTCGGGATAAGGCAACTCGCTTTTCACCACCATCGCGTAACGCAGCGGAATGGTGAAAATCACCCCCAAAATCCCGCCGGCAATACATAAAAGCGTCGTCTGCCAAAACGGGAAACCGCTCCAGTAGCCCGCCATCAGCAAACCGGGCAGGACGAAGATGATGGTCGAAAGCGTACCCGCCGCCGAAGCCTGCGTCTGCACCATATTGTTTTCCAAAATATTGCTGCCTTTGCAAAACTTCAAAACCGCCATCGAAATCACCGCCGCCGGAATCGACGAAGCAAAGGTCAGACCGACCTTCAAGCCGAGGTAAACGTTCGATGCGGTAAAGATCACGGTAATCAGCGCACCGAGTATCATGCCCCGAAGCGTCAGCTCGCGGTAATCCGCGTAAGGATCGTGGGTGGATTGTGTCATCGTGGATAGCCTTTCGGTTGATAAAAAACACGACGGCAGGCTCGAACCGGCTGCCGAATCTGCCTTTATGGTGTTGCGGCGGCAAGGAAATGTCAAGTTAGACAAAGAATGTGCAAAGAAAGCGGAAAAGTATAGTGGATTAAAATTGCAATGATACGGCGTTGCCAACGCCCTTATGTACTACC
>CALDNV010000302.1:0-6434 GCA_937914605.1 uncultured Neisseria sp. | reverse complement strand
CTTGCCATCCGCAGTAAAAGCAGCGGGCAACACACCCTCGACAGCGTCATGCAGCGACACTACCGCGATTGGCTGGAGACCCGACAAGGCATCCCCGAAAAACAATGGCAAGCCCGTTGCCAAGCGTTTACCGGCCTAGACCTCGAAGACTTTTTTCAGACGACCCTCTACACCACCGCCGACCTACCCCTCGCCGAACTTCTCGCCACCATAGGCATCGGACTGCAATGGCAGGCACAGCCGCGCAGCCACGGCGGCGCATTCCTGCCCGAACCGCCAACCGAAACGCCCGCCCCCGCGTCCGACTTCGGCGCCAGGTTCAAACAAAACAGCGACCACGCCACCCTGACCCACGTCTTCAACGGCGGCAGCGCAGAAAACGCCGCCCTCTGCCCGCAGGACAAAATCATCGCCATCGACGGCTACGCCTGTACCGACCTTGCCGCACAGTGGGCGCAACTCCCCATCGGCGCCACCGCCCGCCTCCACTACTTCCGCACTGGCATCCTGTACGTCGCCGACATCACCGTCCAAGCCGCCGAAGCCGATACCGCCGTCCTCTACATTACCGACCGCGAATTATTTGAAAACTGGCTTTATAATGACCGAGCCTGATTTTCAGACGACCTTAAATGCCAGATCGAGGTCGTCTGAAACATCCACACCGAAAGAAACAACCGTGAAAAAACTCCTTATCGGCATCACCGCCCTGTTACTCAGCTTGCACGCCACTGCCGCCCCCAAATCAGATTCGGCAATCAAGGTAGGAAAAGAAATTGCCGTCTTCTACAAAAATCCCTCTGCCGAACGCGCTGCCTCTTTGATGGACCAGCTTGTCAAAGCCGATCTCATGCGCGAAACCACCCTTGCATGGGGGACGCAAGCGCTACAAAAATATCCTCAAGGCAGCACCATTTGGTGTGACAACATCAGAACCTACCAAGGCGACGCCCTAACTTTTTCCGCCTACACCCTCACCCTGACAGGCACGAATCAAGCCAAAACCTGTCTTGACAGCCTGACATTAAATACCGAGCTTAAAAACAACCTCAAAGAAAACAAGAGCTTCCATCCGCTTCAAGAATCCATCATTTCCCCTGCATCACTGGATTTTCATTGGGTAACTTATTTCGCCACCGGCAATCCGAAAGCGGTCGAACGCATCGTTGACTACATCATCAAAGCCCAAACGGCTGCCGCCCAACGCCCTGACCATGTAGACCTCACCCTTGCTGCTGCCATTTGGTCAACCCGATCCAACATGGAACAAGATGCAGCCATTGACAGCATTGTCCGCCAATACATACAAAAACAGTCCAAAGCCAATAAAAAACGATTGGAACAAGCCCTGTTAGCCCCTCAAGACGACTAAAATCAATCCATCATCAAACGTAGAAAAGGAAAACCCATGTCTATCCAAAAACTTGCCGACAACCTCTACATCGCCCCGCAGCTGACCGAAGCAGACGTACAAGAAGCCGCCAAACTCGGCATCCAAACCGTCATCTGCAACCGTCCCGACGGCGAAGAAGAAAACCAACCCTCGTTCAAACAAGTCGAAAGCTGGCTTGAAGCTGCAGACATCCGCGAACACCACCATCAGCCCGTCGTCGCGCCCGCCATCAACGCCGCCGATGTCGCCACCTTCCAAAACCTGCTCAAAAGCGTCCCCCAACCCGTCCTCGCCTACTGCCGCACCGGCACCCGCTGCTCCCTGCTCTGGGGCTATCATCAGGTACAAAACGGCGCAAGCGTCGCTGAAGTCGTCGCTGCGGCACAACAAGCAGGCGTCAACCTGAGCAACTTCGAAGCCCGCCTGCAAGACGCGCAACAAAACGGTCTGGCGTAACACACTATCCGTTTAACCAAACGCAAAGGTCGTCTGAAAATACCGTTTCAAAAAATGGAAACCGTTTTCAGACGACCTTTTTACGTTATGCCGTTTGGCGAACCGAATGAACGCATCCGATATTTTAAACATTGTGGTAATCCGTTACATCCAGATGAAACTCAATATCCAGACCTGCCGTTTTCATTTACAATCCCCCCGTTCCATCTCATCAATCTATTATGCAAATCCTGCTCACTTTTTTGTTTAAATGCTTTGCGGCGCTGCCTTTGCCGCTTCTACACGCGCTGGGGAATGCGGCGGGCGGCTTGGGCTATTATCTGCTCAAAAGCGACCGGCAGCGTGTGTTCGACAATATGCGGCTTGCCGGATTGAATCCCGAGCCTTCGTCGGTCAAAGCCGTTTTCCGCGAAACGGCGAAAGGCGGGCTGGAATTGCCCGTAGCCTTTTTCAGACGACCTGAAAGCATTGAAACGCTGTTTAAAGAAGTGCACGGTTGGGAGCATGTCCAATCAGCTTTGGACGCCGGAGAAGGACTGTTGTTTATTACCCCGCACATCGGCAGCTACGACCTCGCCGGACGCTATATCAGCCAGCAGCTTCCGTTCCCGCTGACTGCCATGTACAAACCACCCAAAATCAAAGCCTTGGATTCCGTTATGCAGGCGGGGCGCGTTCGCGGCAAAGGAAAAACCGCCCCCACCAATATTCAAGGGGTCAAACAAGTCATTAAGGCTTTGCGTTCCGGCGAAGCCACGATTGTCTTGCCCGACCATGCCCCCTCTCCCGAAGAAGGCGGCGACGGCGTCTGGGTGCCGTTTTTCGGGAAATACGCCTACACCATGACGCTGGCGGGCAAACTGGCGCAAGTCAAAGGCGTAAAGGCACTGTTTTTCTGCGGCGAGCGTTTGCCGAACGGCAAAGGATTTGTGCTGCACATCGAGCCTATGCGCGGCGAGTTGAACGGTGACAAACAGCACGACGTGCAGATTATCAATGAAAACACCGAATACTGGATACGCCGCTTCCCGACCCAGTATCTGTTTATGTACAACCGCTACAAACAGCCCGCAGGCGCACCGCTCTCGCCCGACTGGAAACCGGAACCCGGTTGGAAACCTGAGGACGTACAGGATTGAACATTCCTTGCGGGTCGTCTGAAAAGGCGGCTGATGCCCAGTTTCTCAAAACATCGCCATACCAACACAAAAAAGCACCCCAATCGAGGTGCTTTTTCTCTTTTCAGACGACCTTTTGTCGGGCATCAGCCTTTTTTATTGTTCAACGCAGCTTTGACAAACGCGGTAAACAAAGGATGGCCTCTGCGCGGGTTGGAGGTGAACTCGGGGTGGAACTGGCAGGCAAAGAACCAAGGATGGTTTGGCAGTTCGATGGTTTCGACCAAGCGTTCGCGTCCGGCAGATACGCCGCCGATAACCAAGCCCGCCTGTTCCAGCGTGGGAACGTAGTTGTTGTTGACTTCGTAGCGGTGGCGGTGGCGCTCGCGGATGTGTTCGCTGCCGTAGATTTTGGCGGCGAGGCTGCCTGCTTTCAACTCAACTTCTTGCGCGCCCAAACGCATGGTGCCGCCCAAATCGGCGGATTCGTCACGGGTTTCGACGCTACCGTCGGCGGTTTGCCATTCGTCAATCAGGGCAACAACGGGCGCGGCGCATTTGAGGTCGAACTCGGTCGAATTCGCGCCTTTCAAGCCTGCGACGTCGCGGGCGTATTCGATCAGTGCAATCTGCATACCGAGGCAGATGCCCAAGTATGGCACGTTGTTTTCGCGGGCGTAGCGCACGGCGGCAATTTTGCCTTCCACGCCGCGCGAACCGAAACCGCCGGGGACGAGGATGGCATCCATGTCTTTGAGCATGGAAACGTCGCCGTTGTTTTTCTCGATGTTTTCGCTGTCAACGAAGGTGATTTGCACGTCGGTTTCGGTGTGGATACCCGCGTGTTTCAAGGCTTCGATCAGCGATTTGTAGGATTCGGTCAAATCGACGTATTTGCCGACCATGGCGATTTTGACGGTGTGTTTCGGGTTTTTGATGGCATGGACGATTTTTTTCCACGCGGTCAAATCCGCCTGTTGTACGTTAAGCTGCAATTGCTCGGTAATGATGTTGTCGATGCCTTGGTCGTGCAGCATTTCGGGGCATTCGTAGATGCTGTCCACGTCGTAGCTGCCGACAATCGCGCGTTCTTCCACGTTGCAGAACAAGGCGATTTTGCGGCGTTCGTCCGCCGGCATTTTCCGATCCATGCGGCAAATCAGGATGTCGGGCTGCAAACCGATGCTCAACATTTCTTTAACGGTATGCTGGGTCGGTTTGGTTTTGATTTCTCCGGCGGCGGCGATGTAGGGAACGTAGCTCAAGTGGGCGAACAAGGTGTTGTTGCGTCCCAACTGGCTGCGCATCTGACGGATGGCTTCCAAAAACGGCAGCGATTCGATGTCGCCGACCGTACCGCCGATTTCGACGATGGCGACATCGTAACCCGCCGCGCCTTCGTGGATGCGGCGTTTGATTTCGTCGGTAATGTGCGGGATGACTTGAACCGTACCGCCGAGGTAGTCGCCGCGGCGTTCTTTGGCGATGACGTTTTCGTACACCTGCCCCGTACTGAAGCTGTTGCGGCGGGTCATGGTGGCGTTGATGAAACGTTCGTAGTGTCCCAAGTCGAGGTCGGTTTCCGCGCCGTCGTCGGTGACGAACACTTCGCCGTGCTGAAACGGGCTCATCGTGCCGGGGTCGACGTTGATATAAGGGTCAAGCTTGAGCATGGTCACGTTCAAACCGCGCGATTCGAGGATGGTGGCAATAGAAGCGGCGGCGATACCTTTTCCGAGTGAAGATACGACGCCGCCGGTTACGAAAATAAATTTAGTCATGATGCAGTACCCATGTTGGAATACGGGATTTTACCTTTAAGCGGGTTTTCTGGCAAACGCGGGAAGCCGACGCCGCCCGAAAGAAACCGCCCGAATATAACGAAATCATCTTTTTTTAAAACCAAGCATTCTTTCCCATTTTCAGACGACCTCATTAAAGTAACGTGCAATCCGAGAATTAAGGAAAGAACCATGACCGCAACCACCGCCCCGCTTTTGCGCTTCATCACCGCCGGCAGCGTCGACGACGGCAAATCCACCCTCATCGGCCGCCTGCTCTACGACAGCAAAACCCTGCTGACCGACCAGCTCGACAAACTCAACCGCGCCGCCGAAAACGGCGAAACGCCCGACTTCGCCAGCCTCACCGACGGCCTTGCCGCCGAACGCGAACAAGGCATCACCATCGACGTCGCCTACCGCTATTTCGCCACGCCCAAGCGCAAATTCATCATCGCCGACACGCCCGGACACGAACAATACACCCGCAACATGGTAACGGGCGCATCAACCGCCGATGCCGCCATCGTCCTGATAGACGCAACGCGCGTCGATTTTTCCGGCAGCGAACCTGTCCTCCTGCCACAGACCAAACGCCACAGCGCGATTCTGAAACTCTTGGGCTGCCCCAACATCATCGTTGCCGTCAACAAACTCGACCTGCTCGACTTCGACGAAACCAAATATCAAGCCATCACCGCAGCCTACCGCAAGCTGGCGGAACAAATCGGCCTCCAAGCCCAAATCCACTTCCTGCCCATCAGCGCGTTAAAAGGCGACAACATCGTCAACGCCAGCAGCCAAACCTCGTGGTATCAAGGTTTACCGCTGTTACCCCTGCTCGAAAGCCTGCCCGTCAACCGTCAAAACGCCGCCGACCAAGCCGCCCACTTCCCCGTGCAGCGCGTCGCACGGCAAGACGGCAGCAGCAGCGACGACTTCCGCGGCTATCAAGGCAGGCTGGAAGCGGGTCGTCTGAAAACCGGCGACGAAGTCAAAATCCTGCCTAGCGGACATACCGCCAAAATCGCCGAAATCTACAATCCAAACGGCAAAACCGAATCCGCCGAAGCAGGCGAAGTACTGACCGTCACGCTCGACACCGACCTCGACATCTCGCGCGGCAACAGCATCGCCGCCGCCGACAGCCCCGTCGCGCCCGAACAGCAGTTCCAAGCCGCGCTGTGCTGGTTCGACGACATCCCGCTCAACCTGCGCCGCAAATACCTGCTGAAACACACCACCCAAACCACCCCCGTCAAAATCAGCGCGATTTCCTACGTTTGGGACGTGAACACCCTCAGCCGCGTCGAATCCGCCGACACGCTCAAACTCAACGACATCGGCAGCGTCAGCTTCAAAACCCAGCAGCCGATCGCCGCCGCGCCCTACGAAGAAAACCATGCCCTCGGCGCGTTCATCCTGATAGACGAAGCCACCAACCACACCGTCGCCGCAGGCATGATACGCAAGGCTGACCAAGCGGACAGTTTTGAAATTTGAAACAAGGGCATCTTGAATTGAAGAGGTCGTCTGAAAAACCGAAACAAGGGTTTTCAGACGACCTCTTTATAGTGGATTAAATTTAAATCAGACAAGGCGACGAAGCCGCAGACAGTACAGATAGTACTGAACCGATTCACTTGGTGCTTCAGCACCTTAGAGAATCATTCTCTTTGAGCTAAG
>CALDNV010000301.1:0-3151 GCA_937914605.1 uncultured Neisseria sp. | reverse complement strand
CTTGATTTGAGTTTTGGTATTTTTGCCCGACGGGGTGAAAAATACAGTTGCTACGTTTTTCAGACGACCCCTCAACCCTTCGCCCCTGAACGCCTGCTTAACGCCCACTGCATCACGTTCAGCGCAAACAGAATCACAAACGAAACCAGCAGCATAAACAACGCCACCGCCGACGCGCCCTGTACGTCGAACTGTTCCAGCTTGCCCGTAATAATCAGCGGCAGGATTTCGGAAACCATCGGAATGTTGCCCGCGATAAAAATCACCGAGCCGTATTCACCCGTTGCCCGCGCGAACATCATGCCCGCGCCGGTTAAGAGCGCCGGCGTGATTTCCGGCAGCAGCACGCGGCGGAACGTCGTGAAACGGTTTGCGCCCAAAGTCGCCGCCGCTTCCTCATATTCGCCCGACAATTCCTCCAATACCGGCTGTACGGCACGGACGATAAAGGGCAGGCTGACGACGACCAGCGCAATCCAAATGCCGACGGGCGTAAACGCGATTTTGATGCCCAAAGGCTCGAAAAAACGGCCTATCCAACCGTTGGGCGCATACAGGGTCGCCAACGCGATGCCCGTAACCGCCGTCGGCAGCGCAAACGGCAAATCGACCAGTGCGTTCACCAGCCCCTTGCCCGGAAATTCATAGCGCACCAACACCCACGCCACCAGCGTGCCGAACACGACATTGGTCAGCATCGCATAAAACGACATCCGCAAACTCAGCCACACCGCCGCCAACACGTTCGGCTCGGCAATCGTGTTCCAAAAGCCGCCCCAGCCGATTTCCGCCGCCTTCGCCGCCATCATCGCAAACGGCAAAACCACCAGAAGCGACAGGCACAATACAGTCAGGCCGAGGCTGATTTTGAAGCCGGGCAGTACGCTGGGCGTTTTGAGTAATAACATGGTCGCTCGGAAGGGAAAAAGAAGATGCTGCCACTTTAACGGGGTCGTCTGAAAAACGGAAAGAATGGTTTGTTTGTTGCAAAGATGATTTTGTTATATATGCCGGATTGCCGTTTGGGGCTTTCAGACGACCTGTTATAATCTGCGCCTCTTTTTGGTTCGTCTGCATTCCCATGAAACTCAACCCCCAACAGCAAGCCGCCGTCAAATACCTCGGCGGGCCTCTGCTTGTGCTTGCCGGCGCCGGCAGCGGCAAAACCGGCGTGATTACGCAAAAAATCAAGCATTTGATTGTCAATGTCGGCTATCTGCCGCATACCGTCGCCGCGATTACCTTTACCAATAAAGCCGCTACGGAAATGCAGGAACGCGTCGCCAAAATGCTGCCCAAGTCGCAAACGCGCGGGCTGACGATTTGCACGTTCCACTCTTTGGGCATGAAGATTTTGCGCGAAGAGGCGAACCATATCGGTTACAAAAAAAACTTCTCCATCCTCGATTCCACCGACAGCGCGAAAATCATCGGCGAACTTTTGGGCAGCACGGGAAAAGAAGCCTTATTCAAAGCGCAGCACCAGATTTCCCTGTGGAAAAACGATTTGAAAACGCCTGAATACGTGCTTCAGACGGCCTCCAACGCATGGGAAGAACAAATCGCGCGCGTGTATGCGAGCTATCAGGAAACCCTGCAAAGCTATCAGGCAGTGGACTTCGACGATTTAATCCGCCTGCCCGCCGTGCTGTTGCAGCAAAACAGCGAAGTGCGCAACAAATGGCAGCGGCGGCTGCGTTATCTGTTGGTTGACGAATGCCAAGACACGAATACCTGCCAATTTACGCTGATGAAACTCTTGACCGGTGCGGAAGGCATGTTTACCGCTGTCGGCGACGACGACCAGTCCATCTACGCATGGCGCGGCGCGAACATGGAAAACCTGCGCAAAATGCAGGAAGACTATCCGCAGATGAAAGTCATCAAGCTGGAGCAAAACTACCGCTCCACCGCGCGGATTCTCAAAATCGCCAACAAAGTGATTGAAAACAATCCCAAACTCTTTACCAAAAAACTTTGGTCGCAGTTCGGCGAAGGCGAAATTGTCAAAGTCGTTGCCTGCCAAAACGAGCAACACGAAGCCGACTGGGTCGTCAGCCAAATCGTCAAGCAGAAGCTGGTCGGCGGCGACAAAACCCAATACGCCGATTTCGCCGTGTTATACCGAGGCAACCATCAGGCGCGGATTTTTGAAGAAGCCTTGCGCAGCGCGCGCATTCCCTATCAACTTTCCGGCGGGCAGAGTTTCTTCGACAAAGCCGAAATCAAAGACGTTTTGTCCTATTTGCGCCTGCTTGCCAACCCCAACGACGATCCCGCCTTCCTGCGCGCCGTTACCACGCCCAAACGCGGCATCGGTGATGTAACGCTGGGTAAACTCAATACCTACGCGCACGAACACGAATGCAGCCTGTATGAAGCCGCGCAAAATGAAGAAGCCCTCGCGTTACTGAACAACACCAACCGCCAACACCTGCAAGCCTTTATGGATATGTTCGGCAGCTACCGCGCCAAAGCCGAAACCAGCGAAGCGGGCGAGCTCATCAACGGCCTGCTCAAAGAAATCGACTACGAAAACCACCTGCTTGCCAGTGAAGAAGGCAAAGCCGGCGAAATCAAATGGCGCAACGTCAGCGACCTGACCGGCTGGCTAGAGCGCAAAGGCGAGCAAGACGGCAAAAACATCATCGAACTCGCCCAAACCGTCGCCTTAATGACGCTTTTAGAAGGCAAAAGCGAAGAAGAAGTCGATGCCGTCAAACTCTCGACCCTGCACGCCTCAAAAGGCTTGGAATACCCCTACGTCTTCCTCGTAGGCTGCGAAGAGGGCATCCTGCCGCACAACGACAGCATCGAAGAAGACAACGTCGAAGAAGAACGCCGCCTGATGTACGTCGGCATCACCCGCGCCAAACGCCAGCTTACGCTGACCCACTGCGTCAAACGCAAAAAACAAGGCACATGGCAGTTCCCCGAACCCAGCCGCTTCATAGACGAAATGCCGCAGGAAGACATCAAGATTTTAGGGCGCAAAGGCGGCGAACCGATTGTGAGCAAGGAAGAGGGCAGAAGTCATCTGGCGGGAATGTTGGATATGTTGGCGGCGAAAGGGAAGGGCTGATATAGTGGATTAACTTCAAACCAGTACGGCGTTGCCTCGCCTTAGCTCAAAGAGAACGATTCTCTAAGG
>CALDNV010000300.1:0-3151 GCA_937914605.1 uncultured Neisseria sp. | reverse complement strand
TTACCGTTGCGCGTTACGCTATGGTCGGCAACGGGTTTCATACAATACATAATATTGTCAGATGCTGTCTCACTGTCTTTCGGCGGCTCAGTAAGCTGACAGTTGTGCGCCGCAAGCGGTCGGTTGTAATACTGGGCAATAGCTGCTTGGACGGCAGCTTTGTCGTTATTGGGCGCAGCCGATGCCAAAACGGGGCTAGCGGCAAGCAACAGGGCAATCATATATTTCATCGAAAATCTCCTGATATTTTTAAAACCACATTAAAACAAGATACTCGCGTACCTTCTCAGGTCGTCTGAAAACCTGATTTAGACGTTTTCAGACGACCCCTTACGCATTCTTTCCTCTGTTCGACAGCCATCCTGCGACAAACGTCGCGGCGATGACGATGAACACGCCCAAAGCGGACACGGCGGACAAATGTTCGCCCAGAATCCATACCGCCATGATGACGCCGACGACGGGTTCGAGCGAAATCAAGAGGCCGGAGACATTGGCAGGAACTTTGTTCATGCCCTTGTTCCATAAGAGATAGGCAAGCCAACTGCATCCCACCCCCAAATACAAAACCGACAGCACGCCGCCCCACGACCAGCGGACTTCATAGCTCTGAGCCAACACCAGCGAAAACGGCAGGCACAACACCGCCGCCGCCGCCATGGAAGCAGAAGTAAATGCGGGCGTACCGATGCGGACAATCATCTGCTGGCTCGGCCGTATCACGCCGGCGAAACCGAATCCCGCAAGCAGAATCAGCAAACAGCCGAACCAATCGACCGCGCCGCCCTCTTCCGCACCGCCCAGCACCATCATCCCGATGCCGGCAAACGCCGCCGCCCCGCAAATCCAGTGGTAAATCTTGGCTTTATCGTTAAAAACGAAATGGCCGACAAACACTACTAACAAGGGTTCCAGCCCGACCATGGTAATCGCGCTGGCGGCGGACGTGTATTTCAAGCCGATAAACTGAAGCAGCAACACCACGACGTAGTTGATAAAGGCGATACACAACAACGGCTTCCACTCGCGGCGCGGAATCTTGCCGAAATGGCGGTAACAGGAAGGCAGCACCATCAACGCGGCAATCAACAGCCGCGCCTCGACCATCAGCGCGGCATCAAGCATCTCGTAAGTATATTTGGCGGCGATAAACGAGCTGCCCCAAATCAATAAGGAGAGTATTTGGTAAATCATGGCTCAAGTCGTCGGATAAAAGGATGCACTGATGAAAGGCAGGACATCACGCCCCACCCTGCCCCGATTCGGTCAACGAATCCAAAAAGGCAAAGAGTTTCGCGTTCATCTGCGTAAAATCGAAACGCTCGATTTCATCGGGATGCTGTACATAAGCCTGCGTCCTGCTTTGCGCCGCCAAGTTTTCGCGCCCGTCGGCGGCAATCAAGAGGCCGACGGCGGCGCGGTCGAATTCCAAATGCGCCTGAAACGCATAATGCTTGGGTGAGAAGCGGACAATCTGGCGCGGACAGCCTTGGCTCGCCGCCAATACTGCCGCCCCATCCGTCAGTCCGGGCATATCTCCGTGCCAATGCCCCGCAAGGAAAGACGCGCCCAGCAAGGCGGTATGCGGGTCGTTCAAACCTTCCTGCGTCAACTCGACCGGATACACGCCGATTTCGCGGTGCGGGCTGCGCCCGTGCCGTGCGCCGTAGGCGACGGACAAAAGCTGCGCGCCCAAGCACACGCCGACAATGTACTTGTCCGCCGCCACCGCCTGACGCATCAGGCGCAGCTCGGCTTCAGGGTCGTAATACGGAAAAGCCTGCCTGTCTTCATCGGGCGACTGCGGCCCGCCCATGACAATCAGGAAATCGATACCGTCCGCGTTTTCGGGCAACGCCTCCGATTCATAAACCTTAGTCAACGCCGTACGATGCCCGCGCGACCGCGCCCAATCCCAATACGCGCCCGGCACTTCAAAATCCTCGTGCAGGATGAAATGGACGTTCAGCGTTTTTCCCCGCGTACCGCCGTCATGGCGAAGTTCCTGCTTCATCAGTTTTCTCCCTTTGCAACAAGACCGATATTTACAGCAAACCGTGCTGCAACAGTTTCTTACGCAGCGTATTGCGGTTCAGTCCCAAAATCACCGCCGCTTTGGACTGATTGCCGCCGCATTGTTCCATCACGCACGCAAGCATCGGCTTTTCCACTTGGTGCAACACCATATCGTACACACCGCAAGGCTCCGTACCGTTCAAGTCTTTGAAATATTGTTGCAAATTCTGTTCAACGCATTGCGCGATATCGGGGATGGGTTGTTTCATAACATATCCTCCTTCGTTGTTTTTAAAGATGACAGGTCGTCTGAAACGGGGTTCAGACGACGTTTGTTGAGTTTGAATTAAATAGATTGTTTTTTATTTCGATAAAACTGTGTTTTCAGACGACCTGATATTGCCGCCATTTCCGGATAAGAATCATCCTGTTGGCCCGACAACCCAAGCTATCCGCTGATAACCTTAATCCCCAGCAAAGCCAACGCTCCACCGCAAAATCGGTCTATCCAATAACCGAAACGCTGAAAACGTTTGCTCACGGCAGGGGAGGACAACATCAGCGCGACAAGGCTGAACCAAACGAACAGCATCAGTGCCATCCACACGCCGTAAACCCCCATCTGCCACATCGGCGTATCCGGCGACAACACGACGGTAAACAGCGACAGCATATACACGACCGCCTTCGGGTTCAGCACATTGCACAACACCCCGCGCCATATCGTTTTCCGTGTCGGTTCATCCGCTATATTATCCTTACGAATTTCGACCGTCCCGCCCGCAGCTTTCGCGCGCAAACCTTTATAGCCGATATACAGCAGATACAGGCCGCCGACGATTTTGACCGCGGTCAGAAGCGGAGCGGACTGAGCCACCAGCGTGACCAAACCGAGTACGGAATAAATAATGTGGATACCGAATCCCAACGCAATGCCCAGCGCGGTCAACATTCCGGCAGCCCGCCCCCGGCTCAACGCCTGCTGCGAAACGAGTACAAAATCAGGGCCGGGCGACATGCACGCCAAAAAATGTACGCCGGTGATAATCCAAAAGCCATGCCCAAAAGTCATACTGAAGCCCTTTGTATAGTGGATTAAATTTAAATCAGGACAAGGCGACGAAGCCGCAGACAG
>CALDNV010000299.1:0-2262 GCA_937914605.1 uncultured Neisseria sp. | reverse complement strand
GCTTTCAAGCAACACGACTTGGCTGCTGGCTATTATGCTCACACTATTGTGGCTGTGGCGCGTGGAACGTTGGTGGAGCGGGCTGACGACCCGGAAATCGATTTATATTGATCGCGAAAAATTGATTATTTACGGCGCATTCGGACGCATCCGTTATCAAGGCGGACATGACGGGGCTTACAGGAAGTTTGACCGTATCCATATGAGTGACATCGTCGGAGTCAGCCTGATTACCGAACGCAGAGGAACAACAGTCATCGGCGGGCTGCTGGGATTAGGAAGGTACAATATCTGTACAACAGTTTCCCAAAACGCATTGATTGAATTAACAGGTTGGCAGTGATATTCAAGGTATAAGCTCGGTAGGTCGGATTCTCAAATCCGACGAACCGCTCCGCTTCAGCCGTATTGCACATAACCGAAATTATCGGATTCAAGAATCTGACCTACCTTTAAAACCCAAAATTTTTAACCTTTCAGACGACCCCAAACCCTAAAAAAACCGTCTGAACCCACGCCCCCTCAAGGGTATATCGACAACAAGAAAGGAAAACCCATGAACTTAGTTTCCATCGGCATCATCGCCGGCGTCATACTCGTCGCGCTGTTCGTACTCGGCCTCATCCTCACCCGCCTGTACCGCCGCGCCAGCAAAGAAGTCTCCTTCGTCCGTACCGGTTTCGGCGGCGAAAAAGTCATCATGAACGGCGGCGCGATGGTGCTGCCTGTGCTGCACGAAATCATCCCCGTCAATATGAACACGCTGCGTCTTGAAGTGCGCCGCGCGGCGCAGCAGGCGTTGATTACCCGCGACCGGATGCGCGTTGACGTGATGGCGGAATTTTACGTCCGCGTTAAACCCAGCGCCGAGAGCATCGCCACCGCCGCGCAAACGCTGGGTATGAAAACCATGTCGCCTGATGAATTGAAAGACCTCGTCGAAGGTAAATTCGTCGATGCCCTGCGCGCCGTCGCCGCCGAAATGGCGATGGAAGAGTTGCACGAAAAACGTGTTGATTTCGTTCAGAAAGTGCAACAAGTCGTGAGCGAAGACTTGTTTAAAAACGGTCTCGAACTCGAAACCGTTTCCCTAACCGGCCTCGACCAAACCAGCTTTGAGTTTTTCAACCCGCAAAACGCGTTTGACGCGGAAGGTCTGACCAAATTGACCGAAACCATCGAAGGCCGCCGCAAAAAACGCAATGAAATCGAACAAGACACCGATTTGGCGATTAAAACCAAAAACCTCGAAGCCGAGCAGCAACGCCTGAAAATCTCGCGCGAAGAAGAATACGCCAAACTCGAACAAGAACGCGAAATCGCCGTGCGCCGCGCCGAACAGGAAGCCAGCATCGCCGAGCAGGAAGCGCAGAAAAAACGCGAGGCGGAAGAAGCCAAAATCGCCGCCGAACGCGAAGTGGATTTGAAACGCATCGCCGCCGAACGCGACATTAAAAACGAAGACATTCGCAAAGCCCAAGCCGTCGAGCAGGCGGAAGTCGAGCACCGCAAAGCCATCGAGCTTGCCGAACAAGACCGCGCCATCGCCGTTGCCGAGAAATCGCGTGCCGAATCCGAAGCCAAAGCCGAGGCCGACAAAGCCCGTGCCGCCGCCGTGCGTGAAGAAGAGAGCGTGATTACCGTGCGCGAAACCGAACGCGCCGAACGTGCCAAAGCGGTCGAACTGATTGCCGCCGAAGAAGCCGCGCAAAAAGATGCGATTTCGCTTACTGTCGCCGCCGAAGCCGAGAAACAGGCCGCGCAAGACCGCGCCGAAGCCGTGCGCATCGCCGCCGAAGCCGAAGCCGAGAAACAACGCCTGCAAGCCAAAGGTGAAGCCGATGCCAAAATCTTGTTGGCACAAGCGCAAGAGCAACAATATAAAGTTGATGCCGAAGGTACCCGCGCCGTCAACGAAGCTGCCAACGTGCTGAGCGTCGAGCAGGTTGAAATGCAAGTCCGCCTTGCCCTCTTGAAACACCTGCCCGACATCATCCGCGAATCCGTCCGCCCAATGGAAAATATTGACGACATCAAGATTCTGCAAGTCAACGGCTTGGGCGGATTCAGCGGCGCTGCCAACGGCTCAGAAGGCGTGTCGGACGGACAAACCACACAAGCCAGTCTCGCCGACCAAATGGTCAACAGCGCCCTGCGCTACCGCAGCCAAGCCCCGCTGGTTGATGGCCTCTTGAAAGAATTGGGTCTGAACGGCGGCGACATCAACGGTCTGACGCAAGGGCTGGATAAAGGCATCGGCAA
>CALDNV010000298.1:0-4056 GCA_937914605.1 uncultured Neisseria sp. | reverse complement strand
TCTCTTTGAGCTAAGGCGAAGCAACGCCGTACTGGTTTAAAGTTAATCCACTATATTTTTACGCTTAAAGAGGTCGTTTGATGAGAAACCCGTAGCCGTTACCGAGCGATAATCACGCTCTAGGGCGCGACGACGGGCGGCGGATAGCCGTGTGCGTCAATTTCAGACGAGGCGAGCCACGGGGTATGGACGAGGTTGACGGGTAAGTGCGCCAACTCGGGGATGTGGCGGCGGACGAATGTGCCGTCCGGGTCAAGCCGGCGGGCGGTTTGGATAATATCGAGGGAACGTCGGCGGGCATTGCGGGCGGCGGTTTGCCAGTTGCCTTCGTTCAACGCGGGGTCAAAATCGGTTTGCTGCGCGGCGAACCAGGCGATGCCGTATTCGGACGGCTGATGCAGGATGCCGCACAAAAATTCTGCCGTCAGGGAACGCAGGGCGGGATGCAGCCAGCCGCTCGATTTCAGGCTGCGCATGGCGGCATCGATAAGCGGGAAACCTGTTTCCCCCTGCCGCCAGCGTTCCGTCAGGTCGTCTGAAAACGGCGCAGATTCAGCAGCAGATTCAGGCTCGATGCGGGCGCGGTGATAGGCAAGCTGCTGATAGAAATCGCGCCGAATCAAGTTGTCCAACCAAGCATCTGCGCCCTGCCCTGCGGCTTCGGCCGCCAACACGCGCGGCGAAATGCAGCCTGCGCTCAAATACGCACTCAATCGACTGGTGCCTTTTCTGGTGGGAAAATCCTTCATAATCGGATAAAACCTGATATTTTCTTTGAACTTCCGCCATTGCTTATCCGCTTCATCTTCGCCGCCACGTTGTGCGGAAACCATGTCCTGCTGCCCGTTCCACGCAGGAAATGACGGCATTTCAACAGAGGTCGTCTGAAAAATTTCAGCGAGTCCGCCTCCCGCATCCCGCCCGCCGAACCGCTGCCGAAACAAAGCCAGCCACGCTTCTTTATAATGCGGGAAGTCGGTATAAGGCGCGCCGTGACTGCCCATGATTTCTGCCTTGGCGAATATGGCACGGTCGTTAACACGCTCGAACGCAACGCCTTGTTCATCCAAAATCCGCCAAATGCGGTTATCTTGCCCGATTTCAGACGACGTATAGGCTTCATCTGCAATTACGGTCTGAACATTCAACCGCGTCGCCAAAGCAGGCAATTCTTCCACACGGTTCACCGCATACAAAGCCACGCCACGGGCCGCCAGCAAGCCATGCAAAGCCGCCGCCGCCTGATAATGAAACCAATCCTGACGCGGATTGGGGATTTCAGACGACCTCCGCGCCACCCACACGCCTGCCACAGGCAATCCCCGCTTCACGGCGGCGGACAACGCGGCGTTGTCGCGTATGCGCAGGTTGCGGCGGAACCAGACCAATGTATGTGCTTGCATGGCGATGTCGTCTGAAAGGGATAAGGCGTTTGATTTTAGCAGAAATTTTACAGCCAGAAGAAGGAGGAGGAATACGGGAAAGTCGTCTGAAAATCTAGGGCATGCTATTCGCAAAAGCTGTTTACTGTTTCAAACTGCGCGATACTCCCTATTCCAAACCTGCCCTAAACCCTGCTCTCCTACTCTGCTCAAATAATCGGCAAACCGCAGGCTCATTGTTCTACCCCATCCTATCGCTCAAAAATGCCAAACATCACGCACGCTTTCAGACGACCCCTCATCGCCCCATCTCCCAACATTGCCGTTCGTCATACCGTATCCTATCCCTTCCTTATTTCCGTTATATTCCGTCATTTTGTAAATCTGAAGGTCGTCTGAAAATATGTTGGGCAAACTGGATACTTGGCTGATAGAACACCCAAAACGGGATGATTTGCACGGCTGGCGGCGTTTTGCGGTCGAATTCTGGTTTTTCGGACTGAAAGAAGCGCGCGCCTGTTTGTTTGCAGGTCTGTTTTTCATCGCCATGTTCCTGATTCCGAAAACAGGCTGGCTGGGGATTTCGCGCTATGACCTACTGCTGATTTTTGCAGTCTCCGTGCAGGCTGCGATGCTGTATTTCAAGCTGGAAACGTGGGACGAAGTGAAATCGATTACGCTTTTTCACTTGGTGGGCTTTGCTTTGGAGTGGTTCAAAACATCGGGCGACATCCAGTCTTGGAGCTATCCGGACGAGGCATACACCAAAATCGGCGGCGTGCCGCTGTTTGCAGGCTTTATGTATGCGGCGGTCGGCAGCTACATCATTCAGGCTTGGCGGCTCTTTAATATCAGAATCAAAAGCCATCCGCCGTATTGGTTGAGCACATTGTGCGCTCTGGCAATTTACGTCAATTTTTTCACACATCACTATCTCGGCGACTACCGCTGGTATCTCGCCGCATTCGCGCTCGGGCTGTATGCGCGGACAACGGTTTTATACACGCCCTATGACACTACCCGAAAAATGCCGCTGCTGCTGTCTTTCGTCCTGATCGGTTTTTTCATTTGGCTGGCGGAAAACTTAGGGACTTTGTTCGGCGTTTGGCGTTATCCCAACCAAATCGGCGCATGGGCATCGGTACATATCAGCAAATGGAGTTCGTGGGCCTTGCTGGTGATGATGACGTTTACCATCGTGGCGAATTTAAAACACGTCAAACACACCATCAGCGTTTCTAAAGACTAAGGGATACCGTCAGACGAATACTGATTTCCACACGGTCAATCGTCAGAGCATGCCGTATTACCCCCCTTCCCCTTTTCAGACGACCCTCATCCCATTAAACTAAACCTCCATATTTAAAGCCCACCCAACGGAGAAATCATGAATCAAAAAATCAAAGCCGGCATCGTCGGCGCAACAGGCTACACCGGCGTAGAACTGCTCCGCCTGCTCAGCACGCACCCCAATGTCGAAGTAACCGCCATTACCAGCAGGAGCGAAGCAGGCATTGCCATTGCCGATTACTTTCCCAGTTTGCGCGGCATTTATGACTTAACCTTCCAAACGCCGGATCAAGCCCGACTGGATCAATGTGACGTCGTGTTCTTTGCCACGCCCAACGGCGTCGCCATGAAAGAAGCACCCGCGCTTCTGAACCAAAACGTCCGTATCGTCGACCTATCCGCCGACTTCCGCATCCAAGACATCCCGACATGGGAACAATGGTACGGCATGCGCCACGCCAGCCCCGATATTATCCCGCAAGCCGTATACGGATTAAGCGAAATGAACCGCGACGCCATTGCCAACGCACGCATCGTCGCCAACCCCGGCTGCTATCCCACCTGCGTTTCACTGCCCTTATTGCCTTTGTTGCAACAAGGTCGTCTGAAAGCACACATGCCATTGATTGCCGACTGCAAATCCGGCGTCTCCGGCGCAGGGCGCAAGGGCAACATCGGTTCACTCCTCTGCGAAGCGGGCGACAATTTCAAAGCATACGGTATCGGCGGACACCGCCACCTTCCCGAAATCAAACAAACCATCCGAACATTGCAGGCAGACATTGCCGATGGTTTTGTCTTCACTCCGCACCTCACACCCATGATACGCGGTATGCACGCAACCCTTTACCTGCATCTTGAGGACGGTTGCCATCCTGAAGAGATACTTCGCGAATACTATCGGGACAGCCCCTTTGTCGACATCCTTCCTGCCGGTTCCACACCCGAAACACGCAGCGTCCGCGGAGCCAATTTGTGCCGCATCAGCATCCAGCAAGCGCCGCAATCCGACGTTTGGATTGCCTTGTCCGTCATCGATAATTTAGTGAAAGGCGCAGCAGGACAAGCCATTCAAAACATGAACATCATGTTCGGTTTTGACGAACAACTCGGTCTGCAAAACGCCCCGCTACTCCCCTGATGTATACGGTCATTCCGAACAAGAGGGATTTTCATCCATCTAAAGGGGTCGTCTGAAAACCACTCACGCCGTTTTCAGACGACCCCTCATCAACAACCACAATAGCAAATGCCTTCCAAATCACAAATCTAAAGAATTTCTAGTCGGCGAGCTTTAACCACACGGCGCATACCTACCCTGCCCGTCCATTATATAGTGGATTAAATTTAAATCAGGACAAGGCGACGAAGCCGCAGACAGTAC
>CALDNV010000297.1:0-4058 GCA_937914605.1 uncultured Neisseria sp. | reverse complement strand
AGTACGGCAAGGCGAGGCAACGCCGTACTGGTTTAAAGTTAATCCACTATATATTTTCAGACGACCTCAAACGGCCAATCCAAACGCGCATTATAATAGCAAATGTAAGTAAATCCAAGCATTCATGACAGCAAAAGGTCGTCTGAAACGCGCTTCCGTGTTTCAGACGACCTTTTATTAATAGTCAATGCGTTATACCTCAAAAACGCCGTTTCAATTTGCAGGCTTGAAGGATATGGACGGCAAGTTCTTCCACCGATTTATCCGTCGTATTGGTGAACGGGATGCCGTGGCGTTTGAACATATTTTGCGCATCGGCAATCTCACTGCGGCAGGTATCGATTTTGGCATAAGTCGAATTCGGACGGCGCTCTTGACGGATGGCCTGCAGGCGTTCGGGTTGAATGGTCAGGCCGAACAGTTTGTCTTTGTAAGGTTTGACCATGCGCGGCAGGTCGGTGGATTCCAAATCGTCGGGAATCAGCGGGTAATTGGCGGCGCGGATACCGTATTGCAGGGCAAGGTAAAGACAGGTCGGCGTTTTGCCCGAACGCGATACGCCCATCAAGATCACATCGGCTTCTTTCAGGTTTTTATCGCTGACGCCGTCGTCATGGTTGAGCGAGAAATTGACCGCCTCCATACGCGCATCGTAGCGTTGCGTATTGCCGATACTGTGGTGACCCTGTTCGGCGGCAACTGCCTCGGTGTTGAGTTCTTTTTCCAAAAGCCCGAGGAAGGTTTCGAAAAAATTGATATGGAAAGCGTCCGCTTTTTTGATGATTTCACGGATTTCGTCATTGACGACGCTGACGAAGGCAATCGGGCGCAAACCATTTTCCTGAGCATTGCGGTTGACTATTTCGACGACGGTACGCGCTTTTTCAGGCGTATCGATGAAGGGATAGGTGTGGCGTTTGAATTCGATTCTGCCAAACTGATTCAGCAGTGCCTCACCGATATTTTCAGCAGTCAGGCCGGTACGGTCGGAAATATAAAACACATGGCGCGGGGCGGTCATTCAGTCATCCTTTGAAATTCAAGACAGTTGCAGACGGTTATCATAGCAGCTGAAACCTTCTAAATAAAGGGAATACACTTAAATTACACCCAACTACAACGCAATTAAACCCACCCTTAAACGCATTTTTATTTTAATAATCGAATTATCTTAAAATTTTATACCCATCCAAAGCCTTTCCAAACTCTACCAATCAGTCATTAATCTATTTCAAACCTTATGTTTTACAAAGAAATAGACAACAGGAATACTGGTTTTCCCATCAGGTTTCATTTGACTACACGCCTGAAGCCCGCAATTTTTCAGACGACCCGCAAATAAATCGAGACAGAAAAAGCATGACAGCGGTCGTTTGAATCGCTTAAAATAACAAAGCGTATTCGTTTCTTTTTTAACATATCTTGGATTGGACACACAAATGGCTGACAACTACGTAATTTGGTTTGAAAACCTGCGTATGACTGATGTTGAAAGCGTGGGCGGCAAAAACGCCTCCCTAGGTGAAATGATCAGTCAGCTGACTGAAAAAGGCGTCCGCGTCCCCGGCGGCTTTGCCACTACTGCCGAAGCCTACCGCGCATTTTTGGCGCACAACGGACTGAGCGAGCGTATTTCCGCCGCACTGGCACAACTGGATGTGGAAGATGTCGCCGAACTGGCGCGCGTCGGTAAAGAAATCCGCCAATGGATTTTGGATACGCCCTTCCCCGAACAACTGGATGCCGAAATCGAAACGGCATGGAACAAAATGGTTGCAGACGCAGGCGGCGCGGACATTTCCGTTGCCGTCCGTTCTTCTGCTACCGCCGAAGACTTGCCCGACGCATCGTTTGCAGGTCAACAGGAAACCTTCCTGAATATCAACGGCTTGGAAAACGTCAAAGAAGCCATGCGCCATGTATTCGCCTCTTTGTACAACGACCGTGCCATCTCCTACCGCGTACATAAAGGCTTCGAACACGACATCGTCGCCCTCTCCGCAGGCGTGCAACGCATGGTGCGTTCCGACAGCGGCGCGTCCGGCGTCATGTTCACCCTCGACACCGAATCCGGCTTCGACCAAGTCGTTTTCGTGACTTCATCTTATGGTCTGGGTGAAAACGTCGTACAAGGCGCGGTCAACCCCGATGAATTCTATGTATTCAAACCCACGCTGAAAGCGGGCAAACCTGCCATCCTGCGCAAAACCATGGGTTCGAAACAAATCAAAATGATCTTTACCGACAAAGCAGAAGCCGGTAAATCCGTGATGAACGTCGATGTTCCTGAAGAAGACCGCAACCGTTTCTCCATTACCGACGAAGAAATCACCGAGTTGGCACACTACGCGCTGACAATTGAAAAACACTACGGCCGCCCGATGGATATCGAGTGGGGCCGTGACGGCTTGGACGGCAAACTCTACATCCTGCAAGCCCGTCCCGAGACCGTGAAATCCCAAGAAGAAAGCAGCCGCAACCTGCGCCGCTTCGACATCAACGGCGACAAAAACGTCTTGTGCGAAGGCCGCGCCATCGGTCAAAAAGTCGGTCAAGGCAAAGTCCGCTTGGTGAAAGACGCCTCCGAAATGGATTCCGTTGAAGCAGGCGACGTACTCGTTACCGACATGACCGACCCGGATTGGGAGCCGGTAATGAAACGCGCTTCCGCCATCGTCACCAACCGCGGCGGCCGCACCTGCCACGCCGCCATCATTGCGCGTGAATTGGGTATTCCTGCCGTAGTCGGCTGCGGCAATGCAACCGAATTGCTGAGCAACGGTCAAGAAGTTACCGTATCCTGCGCCGAAGGCGATACAGGCTTCATCTATTCCGGCCTGCTGGACGTACAAATCACAGATGTTGCCTTAGACAATATGCCCAAAGCGCCGGTTAAAGTCATGATGAACGTCGGCAACCCCGAACTCGCATTCAGCTTCGCCAACCTGCCGAGCGAAGGCATCGGCTTGGCGCGGATGGAATTCATCATCAACCGCCAAATCGGCATCCACCCGAAAGCCTTGTTGGAATTTGACAAACAAGACGATGAATTGAAAGCGGAAATTACCCGCCGCATCGCCGGCTACGCCTCCCCTGTCGACTTCTACGTCGATAAAATCGCCGAAGGCGTGGCGACATTGGCCGCATCGGTTTATCCGCGTAAAACCATCGTTCGTATGTCCGACTTCAAATCCAACGAATACGCCAACTTGGTCGGCGGCAGCATTTACGAACCGCACGAAGAAAATCCGATGCTGGGCTTCCGCGGCGCAGCGCGTTATGTCGCCGAAAGCTTCAAAGACTGCTTCGCCCTCGAATGCAAAGCCCTCAAACGCGTCCGTGACGAAATGGGTCTGACCAACGTCGAAATCATGATCCCGTTCGTCCGCACGTTGGGCGAAGCCGAAGCCGTCGTCAAAGCCTTGAAAGAAAACGGTTTGGAACGCGGTAAAAACGGCCTGCGCCTGATCATGATGTGCGAACTGCCGAGCAACGCAGTATTGGCAGAACAATTCCTGCAATACTTCGACGGCTTCTCCATCGGCTCCAACGACATGACCCAACTGACCCTCGGCCTCGACCGCGACAGCGGCTTGGTGTCCGACTCGTTTGACGAACGCAACCCTGCCGTCAAAGTGATGCTGCATTTGGCAATCTCCGCCTGCCGCAAGCAAAACAAATACGTCGGCATCTGCGGTCAAGGTCCGTCAGACCATCCGGACTTCGCCAAATGGCTGGTTCAAGAAGGTATCGAAAGCGTTTCCCTGAATCCGGATACCGTCATCGAAACTTGGCTGTACTTGGCTAATGAGCTGAATAAATAAGCTTCTTATCAACATTGAATAATCCCCCGATTGGAAACATTCGGGGGATTTTATGTAATAGGTGTTACATCAAACATACCTTACCGCATCGATCACATTACTCATCAAACCATACAGGGTCGTCTGAAACACACGATTTCAGTTTTTCAGACGACCCTACATAGATATAGTGGACTAAATTTAAATCAGAACAAGGCGACGAAGCCGCAGACAGTACAGATAGTACGGAACCGA
>CALDNV010000296.1:0-1860 GCA_937914605.1 uncultured Neisseria sp. | reverse complement strand
ATTCAGGAAAGTTTTCAAAAAGCCCTGCGCGGCTTGGAAACCGGCTTGTGCGGCTTCAATCCGCGCAGCGAAGACAAAGCGGAAATCCGCCGCGAACTGGCGAACCCCGGCCCTGAACGTATGCTCTTTGTGGCAGACGCGTTCCGCGCGGGCTTCACGCTGGAAGAAATCCACGAAATCTGTGCCATCGACCCTTGGTTCTTGGCGCAAATCGAAGACTTGGTGAAAGAAGAGCAGCAGGTAAGTGCAGGCTGCCTGCAAGATTTGGATTTCGCCGCCTTACGTCGTCTGAAACGCAAAGGCTTCTCCGACAAACGCATCGCGCAGCTTTTAGGCGTAAAAGAAAAAGAAGTGCGCGAACACCGCTACGCGCTGAAGCTGCATCCCGTCTATAAACGCGTCGATACCTGCGCCGCCGAGTTCGCCACCGAAACCGCCTACCTCTATTCCACTTACGAAGAAGAATGCGAGGCGCGTCCTTCCGACCGTAAGAAAGTGATGATTCTCGGCGGCGGCCCGAACCGCATCGGTCAAGGCATCGAGTTTGACTACTGCTGCGTTCACGCCGCGCTCGCCCTGCGCGAATCGGGCTTTGAAACCATCATGGTCAACTGCAACCCCGAAACCGTGTCCACCGACTTCGACACCAGCGACCGCCTGTATTTCGAGCCGCTGACGCTGGAAGACGTGTTGGAAATCGTCCGCACGGAAAACCCGTGGGGCGTGATTGTGCATTACGGCGGCCAAACCCCGCTCAAACTTGCCAACGCGCTGGTTGAAAACGGCGTGCACATCATCGGCACATCCGCCGACAGCATCGACGCCGCCGAAGACCGCGAACGCTTCCAAAAAGTGTTGAACGACTTAGGCCTGCGCCAACCGCCCAACCGCATCGCCCACAATGAAGAAGAAGCGCTCGTCAAAGCCGAAGAAATCGGCTATCCACTGGTCGTGCGCCCGTCTTACGTCCTCGGCGGCCGCGCCATGCAGGTCGTCCACTCCGCCGAAGAGTTGCAAAAATACATGCGCGAAGCCGTACAGGTATCCGAAGACAGCCCCGTGTTGCTCGACTTCTTCCTGAACAACGCGATTGAAGTCGATGTGGACTGCGTTTCAGACGGCAAAGACGTCGTTATCGGCGGCATCATGCAGCACGTCGAACAGGCAGGCATCCACTCCGGCGACTCCGGCTGCTCGCTGCCGCCCTACTCGCTCAGCGAAGAAATCCAAGACGAAATCCGCCGCCAAACCAAAGCCATGGCCTACGCGCTGGGCGTGGTCGGCTTGATGAACGTACAGTTTGCAGTGCAGGACGGCGTGGTGTTCGTGTTGGAAGTGAACCCGCGCGCCAGCCGTACCGTTCCCTTCGTCTCCAAAGCCACCGGCGTGCCGCTCGCCAAAGTCGGCGCACGCTGCATGGCGGGTATTTCCCTGCAAGAGCAAGGCGTGGAAAAAGAAGTCGTCCCCGATTTCTATGCCGTTAAAGAAGCCGTGTTCCCCTTCATCAAATTCCCCGGTGTGGACACCATCCTCGGCCCGGAAATGCGCTCCACCGGCGAAGTGATGGGCGTGGGCGCAAGCTTCGGCGAAGCCTACTACAAAGCCCAACTCGGCGCAGGCGAACGCCTGAACCCGACCGGCAAAATCTTCCTCGCCGTGCGCGACGAAGACAAACCGCTCATCGTCAAAACCGCGCAAAACTTCCAAGCCCTCGGCTACGGCGTCTGCGCCACACGCGGCACCGCCGAATACCTGAAAGAGCACGGCATCATCGTGCAGGCGGTCAACAAAGTGCAGGAAGGCCGCCCGCACATCGTGGACGCGATTAAAAACGGCGAAATCGCGCTGGTGGTCAACACC
>CALDNV010000295.1:0-1078 GCA_937914605.1 uncultured Neisseria sp. | reverse complement strand
GCTATTATAGCGTAGTGGAAATCGGGTTGGCATTACCTTTGTTCTGACTTGCCTACCATCAAGAAATAGATAGGTCGTCTGAAAATCTTCAGACGACCTTTTTGCTATAATTCTCCATTTCCCCGAACCAAAAACAGGCGGCAATATGGAAGTCATCCAATACCCAAATTCCCCCTTCAAACTCCACCAACCCTTCCCGCCCGCAGGCGACCAGCCTACCGCCATTGCCGGCCTGCTCGAAGGGCTTTCAGACGGCCTGGCCTATCAAACCCTGCTCGGCGTAACCGGTTCGGGCAAAACCTACACCATGGCGAACGTCATCGCCCAAAGCGGCCGCCCTGCTATCATCATGGCGCACAACAAAACCCTTGCCGCCCAGCTCTACGCCGAAATGCGCGAGTTTTTCCCTGAAAACGCGGTGGAATATTTCGTCTCCTACTACGACTATTACCAGCCCGAAGCCTATGTGCCCAGCCGCGACCTGTTCATCGAAAAAGACAGCGCAATCAACGAACACATCGAGCAGATGCGCCTTTCCGCCACCAAAAACCTGATGACGCGCGACGACGTGATTATCGTCGCCACCGTGTCCGCCATTTACGGTATCGGCGACCCGACCGAATACCAACAAATGGTGTTGTCCGTCAAAGAAGGCGACACCATCGAGCAGCGCGACATCATCGCCACGCTCGTTTCCATGCAGTACGAACGCGGCGATTTGGACTTCAAACGCGGCAGCTTCCGCGTGCGCGGCGACGTGATCGACGTATACCCCGCCGAAAGCTCCGAAAACGCCTTGCGCATCAGCTTGTTTGACGACGAAATCGACCGCCTCGATATGTTCGACCCGCTTTCAGGCAGCCTGCACCAACGCGTCGGCCGCTACACTGTCTTCCCGTCCAGCCACTACGTTACCCCGCGCGACACCGTCTTGCGCGCCTGCGAGTCCATCAAAGAAGAATTGCGCGAACGCATCGAGTTTTTCGCCCGCGAACAACGCCCCGTCGAGCAACAACGCATCGAACAGCGCACCCGTTTCGACCTCGAAATGCTCTACGAAATGGGCTTCTGCAAAGGC
>CALDNV010000294.1:0-13710 GCA_937914605.1 uncultured Neisseria sp. | reverse complement strand
GTACTGTCTGCGGCTTCGTCGCCTTGTCCTGATTTAAATTTAATCCACTATAAAAGGTCGTCTGAAAACCTGCAATATCGGTTTTCAGACGACCTTTTGAGCTTTAAAGCGTTAACCGTTTACAGCGGCCATTTCAGCGCGGGATTGCTTTCGATGACGGCTTTGAACTGGTTTTGAATCCGCTCGATGGCTTCGTCGGAATCTGCCTCGAAGCGCAACACCAAAATCGGCGTGGTATTGGAGGCGCGCATCAGACCGAAGCCGTCGGGGAATTCCACGCGCAGGCCGTCGATGGTGATGATTTCGGTCGCGCCTTCGAATTTGGCTTTGGCGGCGAGTTCGTCGATAACCTGATGGCCGTTGCTGCCTTCGGGCAGGTCGATGTTGAGTTCGGGCGTGGAAATGCTTTGCGGCAGGCTGTTCAACACTTCGGACGGATTGTCGAAGGCAGACAGGATTTCCAAGAGGCGCGCACCGGCGTACATGCCGTCGTCGAAGCCGAACCAGCGTTCTTTGAAGAAAATGTGTCCGCTCATTTCGCCGGCAACCAGCGCGCCGGTTTTTTTCATGGTGGACTTGATGAAGCTGTGGCCGGTTTTCTCCATGACGGCTTCGCCGCCGTGTTCTTTAATCCACGGAGCCAGCAGGCGGGTGGATTTGACGTCGAAGATGACTTTCGCGCCGGGGTTGCGGCTTAAAACGTCTTGGGAGAACAGCATGAGCTGGCGGTCGGGATAGATGATGTTGCCGTCTTTGGTGACGACGCCCAAGCGGTCGGCATCGCCGTCAAAAGCCAAGCCGATTTCGGCATCGCTGTTTTTCAGCGCGGCAATCAAATCTTGCAGGTTTTTGGGTTTGGAAGGGTCGGGATGGTGGTTGGGGAAATTGCCGTCCACTTCGCAGAAAAGTTCGGTCACTTCGTTGCCCAAACCTTTGTAGAGTTTGCCTGCGAATGCGCCGCCTACGCCGTTGCCCGCGTCGATGGCGATTTTCATGGGGCGTTTGAGTTTGACGTGGCCGACGATGTGGTTGTGGTATTCGCCGGAGATGTCTTTTTCGGTTACGCTGCCTTTTTTATCGGAAGCGGTCAGTTTGTCGGCTTCGATCAGGACGAGCAGTCCTTGGATGGCTTCGCCTGCAAGGGTGTCGCCGCCGAGCATCATTTTGAAGCCGTTGTAATCGGGCGGATTGTGGCTGCCGGTAATCATCACGCCGCTGCCGCCGCATTCGTTGATGGCAGCGAAATAAAGCATGGGGGTGGCGACCATGCCGACATTGAGGACGTCGATGCCGCTGTCGGTAAAGCCGCGCTGGATGTGTTCCATCAGTTCGGGACCGCTCAAGCGTCCGTCGCGTCCGAGTGCGATGCGGGTAATGCCTTTTTCGGCGGCTCGGGTGGCGATGGCTTTGCCGATGAGGTAGGCGGCTTCGTTGGTCAGGGTTTTGCCGACAATGCCTCGGATGTCGTAGGCTTTGAAGATGTCGCGGGCAATGTTTGCCATGATGGTTTCCTTTGTGATTGTGAATGGAAAACGGGCTTATTCTAACATAGGCAAAGGTCGTCTGAAGGCTTTCAGACGACCTTTGGGGGTTATATCAAATAACCATTCACTGCGGTTTCAATCAATTGCCGAAAGTGTTGCATTGATTGATGTCGCCGCTGTCCAAACCACGTTTGAGCCATGCCATGCGCTGTTCGGACGAGCCGTGTGTAAAGCTGTCGGGAACGACGTAGCCCTGCCCGTCTTTCTGCAGGCGGTCGTCGCCGACGGATTCGGCAGCCAGCATGGCTTTGGGGATGTCTTCGGGTTTGAAGATATTATTGTTGACGGCGTAATGCCCCCAAATGCCCGCGTAGCAGTCCGCCTGCAATTCGAGTTTGACGGAAAGGGCATTGGCTTCTTTTTTGCCGACCTGCTGCTGCATTCTGTGGACTTTAGGCAGGATACCGAGCAGGTTTTGGACGTGGTGTCCGACTTCGTGTGCGATGACGTAGGCAAACGCGGCATCGCTGGCAGAGTTGAGTTTGGTCTGCATATCCCTATAAAAGTCTAAGTCGAGATAGACTTTTTGGTCGCCCGGGCAGTAAAACGGGCCCATTGCCGATTGGCCCATGCCGCAGGCGGTGGATGTACCGCCGTTGTATAACACCAGCGTGGTCGGGGTGTAATTTTGTCCGTGTTGCTTGAAATAGCTGCCCCAGGCTTTTTCCGTATCGGCGAGGACGACGCGGGCAAGTTCGTTCAGTTCGGCTTCTTCTTGAGGTTTGAGCTGGGAGGTTTGGGTTGAACCCGTACCCATGGAAGGCGTGCCGACCAAGCCGCTCAAATCGACGCCGTAATAAGCGCCAATCAAAACGACGATGATGCCGAGGATGCCGGGCGCCCTCCCGCCGCCGCCTCCACCGCTGCTGCCGCGTCGGTCTTCTACGTTTTGACTCTGTTCGCGTCCTTTCCAATCCATCTTGTGTGTTCCTTGTTGTGAAGTGATATGGGGCGGATTATACCGTGAAGGGGTGGCGTGATGCCTGCCTATATGAGAAAAGGTCGTCTGAAAATACCAAACGGAGTTTTCAGACGACCTTTGGGCAGATAAACCGTTGGGTATTTCAACCAACGACGAGGGCAGTCAGGCTTTATGTCTGATTTCCCAACACTGATGGATTTTCTTGTTGCGGAAATCGTCGGGAACGGATTGTTTGGAAATGTCTTTGACGGCGTATTGTTCCGATACCGAATCGTCCAAGACGAAGCTGCGCAAGTTATTGGAGAAGTACAAAAGGCCGTCTGAAGCGAGCAGGTTCATCGCGCCGTCAATCAGTTTTTTGTGGTCGCGCTGGATGTCGAGGATGTCGAGCATCTTTTTGCTGTTGGAGAAGCTGGGCGGATCCATGACGATGAGGTCGAACTGTTTGCCGTCGGCAGCGGCGTTTTGCAGGTATTGGAACACGTCGGCGCGGACGATTTTGTGTTGCTCGGGGCTGATGCCGTTGAGTTCGAAATTGCGTTTCGCCCAATCGAGATAAGTGTTGGACAAATCGACGGTTTCGCTGGACGCTGCGCCGCCGGTGGCTGCATAGACGGTGAAGCTGCCGGTGTAGGAAAACAGGTTGAGGAAGCGTTTGCCCGCTGCGGTTTCGCCGACTTTTTTGCGCGTGTTGCGGTGGTCGAGAAAGAGGCCGGTGTCGAGGTATTTGTCGAGGTTGACCCAAAACTTGCGGCCGTTTTCGGTGATGACGAAATCGTCGCCTGTTTTGCCGGTTTTCTCGTATTGCTGCAGGCCTTTTTGGCGTTCGCGGCGTTTGAGGTGGATTTGTTCGGGTGCAAAACCGGTAACGAAGGCGACGGCTTCCAATACTTCGGCAAGCCACGCTTCGTATTCTTCGGGCTGCATCAGCCAGCCGGTATCGTATTCCTGAAGGTGGATTTGGTCGCCGTAAACATCGACGGCAAAGGGGAATTGGGGGATGTCGCGGTCGTAAATGCGCCAGGCTTCGATGCCGTTGCGTTTCGCCCATTTCATGAGATGTTTGATGTTTTTGCCCATGCGGTTGGCGAAGGGTGTGATGTCGGTCATGGTTTCAGACGGCCTGAATGAGGATTGGGAAGGGTTTGGATTTTAACGCACTTGATGCCTTTTTGCTTGACCGTTGTCCATAAAATCTATATTATCCGCCGTTCGCCTTTTTATACGAAGCCATCGTCTTCCAACCTAAACCGCCGTTTCGGGCGCGTTTCTTTTATTGCTTGCTGATTTGCCAAGCCTTTCTGTGCAGGTTGTCGTCGATGTTAACTACAAGCAAGATGCTTGCGACAACCCTGTAACTTCACATTTCCCGTATCGTTACTTTCCTTTGCTTCAGGTCGTCTGAAAACCGTTCAGACGTGCGCGTTGTTGTCTCTTTAGGATAGCCATGTCTATTAAATTTGCCGATTTGAACCTTGATAAAAACATCTTGTCCGCCGTGCGCAGCGAGGGTTACGAAAGCCCGACGCCGATTCAGGCGCAAGCCATTCCGTTTGCTTTGGAAGGCCGCGACATCATGGCTTCGGCGCAAACCGGCTCCGGTAAAACCGCCGCCTTCCTGCTGCCGACGTTGCAGCGGCTGACCAAACGCAGCGAAAAACCGGGCAAAGGCCCGCGCGCGTTGGTGTTGACGCCGACCCGCGAATTGGCGGCGCAAGTCGAGAAAAATGCGCTGGCGTATGCTAAAAATATGCGCTGGTTCCGCACCGTCAGCATCGTCGGCGGCGCATCTTTCGGCTACCAAACCCGCGCCCTGAGCAAACCGGTTGACCTGATTGTCGCCACGCCGGGCCGTCTGATGGACTTGATGCAAAGCGGCAAAGTCGATTTCGCCCGTTTGGAAGTGCTGATTTTGGACGAGGCCGACCGTATGCTGGACATGGGTTTTATCGACGACATCGAAACCATCGTCGAAGCCACACCGATCGACCGTCAGACTTTATTATTCTCCGCCACTTGGGACGGCGCGGTCGGCAAGCTGGCGCGCAAACTGACGAAAAACCCTGAAATCATCGAAGTCGAGCGCGTGGACGACCAAGGCAAAATCGAAGAGCAGCTACTGTACTGCGACGATATGCGCCACAAAAACCGCCTGCTCGACCACATCCTGCGCGATGCCAATATCGACCAATGCGTGATTTTCACGTCCACCAAAGCCATGACCGAAGTCATCGCCGATGATTTGTACGAAAAAGGTTTCGCTGCCAACTGCCTGCACGGCGACATGCCGCAAGGCTGGCGCAACCGCACGCTGATGGATTTGCGCAAAGGCCGCTGCAAAATTTTGGTTGCCACCGACGTTGCCGCCCGTGGTATCGACGTGCCGACCATTACCCACGTCATCAACTACGACCTGCCGAAACAGGCGGAAGACTACGTTCACCGCATCGGCCGTACCGGACGGGCAGGGCGCACGGGTATTGCGATTACCTTCGCCGAAGTGAACGAATACGTCAAAGTACACAAAATCGAAAAATACATCGGCCGTAAATTGCCCGAGCTGACCGTCGAAGGCATGGAACCGACCCGCAAGCGCAAATCCGCAGGCAGCAAGCCGAAAGCCAAAGGCGGCTGGGGCGATAGAAAATCCGGCGGCTGGCGCGGTGATAAGAAATCGGGCAAAGAAGGCTTCGGCGGCAAATCGCGCGGCGAAGGTTTCAAAAAAGAAGGATTTAAGAAAGGCGGCGAAGGCTTCAAAGGCAAATGTAAAGCCAACGATTCTTTCGGCTCGAAACCAAACCGTCCAGCGAAAAGAGGCTGATGCTAAAGTCAAATCAATAGCGGATATAGTGGATTAAATTTAAATCAGGACAAGGCGAGGCAACGCCGTACTGGTTTAAAGTTAATCCACTATATGAAGAAACTTTGATACCGCGTTGCCTAACAAAAAGGTCGTCTGAAAATTGATTTCAGACGACCTTTTATTTTAAACGTTCAACTTATAGCAGCAAAGCGTTTGGCGACTTCGTCCCAGTTGACGATTTCCCAGAAACCTTTCAGGTAGTTGGGGCGGCTGTTGCGGTAGTCGATGTAGTAGGCGTGTTCCCATACGTCGCAGGTCAGCAGCGGAGTGTTTTCAGTGGTCAGCGGAGTTGCCGCGTTGGAAGTGGAAACCAAATCCAATTCGCCGGCAGGGGTTTTCACCAGCCATGCCCAACCGGAGCCGAAAGTACCTGCCGCGCAAGCAGAGAATGCTTCTTGGAATTTCTCGAAGCTGCCCCATTTGGCGTCGATGGCGGCGGCCAGCTCGCCGGAAGGTTTGCCTTGACCTTTGGGCGTGAAACCCAGCCAGTAGAAGGTGTGGTTCCAAGTTTGGGCTGCGTTGTTGAACACGCCGCCTGAAGATTTTTTCACAATCTCTTCCAAAGACAGGTTTTCAAATTCAGTACCTTTGATTTGATTGTTCAGATTGGTGATGTAGGTTTGATGGTGTTTGCCGTAGTGGAACTCCAAAGTCTCTTTGCTCAGATGTGGGGACAATGCGTCCAGTTCATAAGGCAGTTGTGGCAGCTTATGTTCCATTTTAGTGCTCCTAAATTATTTATATATGATTGTATTTTGGTAGTGTTCGTCGGATGGTGCGGGTGTTCGCCCGCATCAGGCAACGGCTGCCATTTTACCTGCTTTAGATTAAAGAAACTAGAGCAGGCCGATATTTCGACCCTGTTGCAGTTTGAGAAAAATTGAGGGAAATCGGGTGTCGATACAGATATTTATCTTGAATGAAGCAATGATTTCAGACGACCTTTTGCTATAATCCGTCCGTTTCCCCACGCCCCTTTTGATATGAACACCCCAAAAGCCTTTGCCATACTCGGCCCGACTGCCGGCGGGAAAACCGCCCTTGCCTTGAAAATCGCCGAAGCCCTGCCGGTCGAAATCATCAGCCTCGATTCCGCGCTGGTGTACCGCGATATGGATATCGGCACGGCAAAGCCGACGGCTGCCGAACTTGAGGCCGTGCCGCACCACCTTATCGACATCATCCCGCCGACGGAGTCTTACAGCGCGGCGGAGTTTGTCGGCGACTGCGTGCGGCTGGCGGAGGAAATCCACGCGCGCGGCAGGCTGCCTTTGATTGTCGGCGGCACGATGATGTATTTCCACGCGCTGACCGAAGGCTTGAACGACCTGCCCGAAGCCGATGCCGCCGTTCGCGCCCGGTTGCAGGAAGAAAAACAGCGATACGGCTTGGCGCATCTGTATCAAAGCCTGCAAGCCATAGACCCTGAAACCGCAGATCGTCTGAAACCGAACGACAGCCAACGTATCGAACGTGCTTTGGAAGTGTACCGCCTGACCGGCAAGCCTTTGAGCGCGCATTTTGCCGAAAAAGCCGACTACACCCCGCCGCTTGACCTCTGCACCACCGCACTGATTCCCGAAAACCGCGCCTTGCTGCACGAAAACATCGCCCGCCGTTTCACGCAAATGCTGGAACAAGGCTTCATTGACGAAATGCGCGCCCTGCGTCAAAAATATCCCGAGTTGACCGCCGATATGCCCGCCATGCGCTGCGTCGGCTACCGGCAGGCATGGGATTACCTCGAAGGTTTGACCGATTACGACACCTTTGTCGAAAAAGGCATCGCCGCCACCCGCCAGCTTGCCAAACGCCAACTGACTTGGCTGCGCAAAATTCCATTGGCGCACAGCATCGACCCCTACACCGACGGCAACCACGTTCAGACGACCTTGGCACTCGTGCGCCGCCATTTCCAAATTTAAAACGCTATGCCGACCCTGTTGACCACGCCGCCCGTCGCCCTGCGAACCTTAGCCGCCCTGCAATCCCTCGGCATCCGCAGCATAGAGGAGCTGCGCTGCACAGGTTCCGTCCAAGCCTTCCTGCTACTCAAAGCCGCCGGACTGACCGTCACCCGCAGCACGCTTTGGCAACTCGAAGCCTTGCTGCTCGGCATCAAACCGCAAGAGCTGCCGCAAACGCAGAAAACTGCTTTGGAACAAGCCCTTAAAAACCATCCGCCCGTTGCCGTCTTCCCCACGTCGTCTGAAATGGAAACCTTCATACGCGCCGCCTTGGCGCAGGCGGAACAATCCGCCCATATCGGCGAAATCCCCGTCGGCGCGGTCGTCGTTTCCAACAACCGAATCATCGCCGCCGCCCACAACACCTGCGTCAGCGACCATGACATCAGCCGCCACGCCGAAATCCGCGCCCTTGCCGCCGCAGGTGCCACCCTCCAAAACTACCGCCTCGACGGCTGCGACCTCTACATCACGCTCGAACCCTGCGCCATGTGTGCCTCCGCCATCATCCAAGCCCGCGTCCGCCGCGTCATCTATGGCGCGGCTGAACCCAAAACCGGCGCGGCAGGCAGCGTAGTCAATCTGTTTGCAAACCCGCTGCTGAACAAGCACACGGCAATCAAAGGCGGCATCTTGGAAGACGAATGCAAAGCCGTTTTGCAGGCGTTTTTTCAGACGAGGCGCAAACAGTATTAAGCGCAAAAAAGGTCGTCTGAAAGCTTAAATCCAAGATTTCAGACGACCTTTTGAGAGATTGCGCACTTTGTTTCATCCCGTTTTTCAGCAATTCTGATAAATATCCGGCGCGCCGTATTAAAATACGGTTTTCAGACGACCCCATCCATAAGGAACCTGCCATGCACACCGAAGCCGTTTTAACCGTATTGAAAAACCTGCAAAACCAAATCTGCGCCGCACTTGAGCAAGAAGACGGCGGGGCGGTGTTTGCGCGTGAAGAATGGACGGGCAAGTTGGGCGTGGGCGAAACCCGCGTCTTGAAAAACGGCGCAGTATTCGAGCAGGCGGGCGTGAATTTTTCGCATGTGAAAGGCAACAAAATGCCTGCTTCGGCAACGGCGCACCGTCCTGAACTGGCGGGCGCGGCATTTGAGGCGATGGGCGTGTCGCTGGTGATTCATCCGAAAAATCCGTATGTGCCGACCAGCCATGCGAACGTGCGCTTTTTTATCGCGTATCCGGAAGGCGGCGAGCCTGTGTGGTGGTTCGGCGGCGGCTTTGATTTGACGCCGTTTTATCCGTTTGAAGAAGATATTTTGCATTGGCACACGGTGGCGCGGGACGTGTGTGCGCCGTTTGGGGAAGCGGTTTATCCCGAGTTCAAAAAATGGTGCGACGAGTATTTTTACCTGAAACACCGCGGCGAAACGCGCGGTGTGGGCGGTTTGTTCTTCGACGATTTGAACCGCTGGGATTTCGACACCTGCCTGAAGTTCATCAAGGCGGTCGGCGAAGGCTATATCGAGGCGTATCTGCCGATTGTGGTGAAACGCAAAAACACGCCATACGGCGAACGCGAGCGCGATTTCCAGCTTTACCGGCGCGGTCGTTATGTAGAATTTAATTTGGTTTGGGACAGGGGTACGCTGTTCGGCCTGCAAAGCGGCGGGCGCACGGAAAGTATTTTGATGTCTATGCCGCCTTTGGTGCGTTTCGAGTATCAATACGCGCCGGAAGAAGGTTCGCCCGAAGCGCGGCTGAACGAGTTTCTCACCACCCGCGACTGGCTCTCGGAGATGCAATAATGGCGGATAAACGCAAGCCCGACGCCCATCCTTCGGACAAATTCATCCTTGCTATGATTGTCATGGCGGTGTTCCTGGTGATTATTATCGGCGGCGGATTTATCGCAGTAGAATATTTTAAGGCGCATCCCGAAGTGTTTGAATTGAAGCCGCCTGCAAAATAGTTTAGGAAGAAAGACAAAAGGTCGTCTGAAACTTTTCAGACGACCTTTTTCAGCTCTAAAACCCTTGTTTACAAAACAGCCAAAGCCGCGTCGTAATCAGGCTCGTTGGCGATTTCGGCAACCAGTTCGCTGTGCAGGACTTTGTCGTTTTCGTCCAAAACCATAACGGCGCGCGCAGTTAGTCCGCGCAACGGGCTGTCGGTCAGGGCGACGCCGTAATCGGCGGCAAAGCTGCTGCGGAACGTAGACAGGTTCACAACGTTGTCCAAACCTTCCGCGCCGCAGAAGCGGGCTTGGGCAAACGGCAGGTCGGCGGAGATGCACAGTACGACCGCGTTGTCCAAAGAAGACGCGCGTTGGTTAAACGTACGCACGGATTGGGCGCACACGCCGGTGTCGACGCTCGGGAAAATGTTCAATACTTTGCGTTTGCCCGCAAAATCCGCCAAAGTTTTGTCGGACAGGTCGGCAGCGGTCAGGCTGAATGCAGGCGCGGTTTGACCGACAGCGGGCAGGTCGCCGGAAGTGTGGACAGGGTTGTCGTGGAAGGTAATTTGAGCCATAAGGGTTTCCTTTTTGGGGTTGACGGAAAATAAATAGAGCGAAATGAATCGGTTATCGGTATTGGGCGACGGCTTACAGATTGCGCACAGCAAAATGGGCCAACGCCGCGACAGCCGATAGTATAGCCGAAACCATTGTCTATTGGATTTTATAGTAGATTAACTTTAAACCAGTACGGCGTTGCCTCGCCTTAGCTCAAAGAGAACGATTCTCTAAAGTGCTGAAGCACCAAGTGAATCAGTTCCGTACTATCTGTACTGTCTGCGGCTTCGTCGCCTTGTCCTGATTTAAATTTAATCCACTATAATGAAACGCGTGATCTCCGTTTTCAGTACGAGAAGTCTGCCTGTGGATACAGCCTATTTTGTTTTGGCGCAGATGCTCAATCAATGCTGCCGAATTTGCCGCTTTTGAAATCGCTGATGGCTTGTCGGATTTCTTCGGCGGTATTCATCACGAACGGGCCATAGCCGACGACGGGTTCGTCAATCGGGACGCCGGAGAGCAAAAGGATTTTGACTTCTTCGCTGTCGGCTTCTATGTGTACGTTGCCGCCGCTTTTCTCAAAGCCGACCAATTGTCCTGCGCCCGCCTGCTCTTTGCCGTTTAGGGTAACGTTGCCACGCAGGACGACCATGGACAGGTTGTGGGTTTCAGGTATTTCCAATACGGCTTTTTTACCGGCATTCAAAACGATGTCCCAGACGTTCATTTCGGTGAAGGTGTCGGCTGCGCCTTTTTCGCCTTTGTATTCTCCGGCAATCAGACGCAGGCGGCCTGCCTCGTCGGGGAACTCAAGCACGGGGATACCGGCTTTGGCGAGATGCTGATAGCGCGGCGGCGTGTTTTTGTCTTTGGCGGGCAGGTTGACCCAAAGTTGGACCATTTCAAACAGTCCGCCTTTTTTGCTGAAGTTTTCGGAGTGGAATTCTTCATGGATGATGCCCGAACCTGCGGTCATCCATTGTACGTCGCCTTCGTAAATGATGCCGCCTCCGCCGCTGGAGTCGCGGTGTGCCACTTCGCCGTGGTAGGCGATGGTAACGGTTTCAAAGCCTTTGTGCGGGTGTTGGCCGACACCGCGCGGGCTGCGGGCTTCGTTGGGGGAGAATTCATAGGGGGCGGCGTAGTCGAGCATCAGGAAAGGGTTGGTGCCGCGGTCATCGCCCATGTGAGAGAACAGGGGTTGGACGAGGAATCCGTCGCCGACCCAGTGTTGGCTGGTTGCACGGTAGATTTGTTTGACGTTGCGCATGATGAGGTTCCTTCTTGTGGGGTCGTCTGAAACCTTTTCAGACGACCTTTGTGTAATGAAATTAATAATGTTGTGGTTGCCATACTTTGTTGCATGTATTATATGGGGTACAAACTTATTAACAAGTACGCACAATTTTTATACTGTCATTCGGAGGTCAATAATGGCGGAAACAGAACCGACACACGGCGCCTGCTGTCCGGTCGTTAATACTTTGGATATTATCGGCGGCAAGTGGAAGGTGTTGATTTTATATTATTTACACGGGGAAACCCGACGATTCAACGAATTGCAGCGTCTGCTGGCAGGCGTTACCCAGCGGATGTTGACGTTGCAGCTGCGCGAGTTGGAGCACGACGGTATTGTCCATCGCGAAGTGTATCCGCAGGTGCCGCCGAAGGTGGAGTATTCGCTGACCGCGTTCGGGCAGACATTGATGCCCGTCATCGAGGCGATGCACCGCTGGGGCGAGCAATATGCCGCAGAATGTGCAAAACACAGAAAGCGGCCGCAGGAATAAGTCGTTTCAGACGACCTCTCGGTCAGGTCTTTAAAATGAAAAGTGATGCGGGCATATATTCGCAACGGGCTTTGCTTTATAATGATGACAGTCAAACATAACGACATAAGCATTTGGAATCAATAATGAAAAAAATTGTAACGGCACTTATCGCCACCTTTTTGTCAGCAGGCGCAAATGCAGCGGATACTTATGGTTATCTCGCCATGTGGCAGAACCCGCAAGACGGCAATGATGCGCTGCTGATTAAAACGACTAAAGAAAATATGTCGCAAATCGAGGCAAATGCGGAGCTGGAAGCGTTTTGCCGCGGGCAGGACACGCTTTCCGGCGTTCAAAACGGTGAGGCGACAGGCTGTAAATCCGTTGTTCCGCTTCATAACACCTGCATCGCCGTCGCATACCCGAAATCGGAAGGCAGGCTGACGACAAACAATGCGGTTGTGATTACTTCGCCGCGCTTTAAGAGCGTGCATCAGGTTGCGCTGAATCAGTGTATTAAAAAATACGGCTCGCAAGGTCAATGCGGCTTAGAAACGGTGTACTGCACTTCAAGCGCGTATTACGGCGGTACGGTCAAAACGTTGTTGAACCGCTTGAAATCGCAATAAACGGTGTAAAAAGGTCGTCTGAAAACCACATAACGGCTTTCAGACGACCTTTCAATTCATCTTCTATGTATAGTGGATTAACTTTAAATCAGGACAAGGCGAGGTAACACCGTATTGGTTTAAAGTTAATCCACTATAAAACGGCAAGGAAAAATCTGATGATTGATTATATAAAAATGTATGAAAGCATGAGCGCTTCTCATGAAACCAAAAGTCTGCGCTTTCCGCTTTATTTCAATTTCAAACTTTTATCCATTGCCAATGATTTTTTTGTCAAAGACGAAGCGGGTAACGAAATCGCTTATACGCGTCAGAAAATGTTTAAACTCAAAGAGTTGATTAATGTTTTTCCTAACCGCAATCAGGATGCGCCCGTATTCACCATTCATTCGGAACAGATTATTGATTTTGGTGCGACCTATATCATCCAAGATGCGTCCGGCAAGGTTTTGGGGAAAGTGGTGCATGATGGCGTCGGGTCGCTTTGGCGCACCAGCTATCAGGTGAAGGATGCGGAAGATCAGCTGCTTTTCCATATCCGTGAAAAAAATCCGTGGGTGGCAGTATGGGACAAAATGGCAGGGCAGATTCCTTATTTGGGTTCGCTGACGGGTCTTTTTTTCAATCCTACTTATTTGATTACCCGACCCGACGGGACTTTGGTGTACCGCTTGAAGAAATTGAGGGCGTTATGGGAAGGGAAATTCAGCCTGCACAAAGAAGCCTAAGCGAGTTTGAACGACGATATCTTGATATTGAATTCGGTGATGTTGTTTTTGTTGATGGAGAGAAATAAAGGATAAACAGGGCGGTATGGTGTTGAGGCAGGCTTGCGGATGAAATGTCAGGCATTTGATTTTGAGGACAGGGCTGCTCAAGGTTTATCACATCCATTCACATTCAAACATTTTCATTTCTAGGACGCGCTGATAAAATAGCTCGTCTGAAAAGTATAGAAGAATCAAAATAATGAGTATTGCCAATAATAAAAAAGCCTTTCACGACTTCTTTATCGAAGATCAGCTCGAAGCCGGTCTGGTATTGGAAGGTTGGGAAGTCAAAGCCATCCGCGCCGGGCGGGTGCAGTTGAAAGAAAGCTATATCTACTGGAAAAAAGACGCTTTTTATCTGGTCGGCTGCCATATTACCGCGTTGCCGACTGCCTCGACGCATGTCAAACCCGACCCCGTCCGTCCGCGCAAGCTTTTGCTCAAGCAATCCGAAATCAACAAGCTCATCGGTAAAACCGAGCGTGCGGGTTATACCATCGTCCCGTTGAACCTGCACTTTACGCGCGGCAAAATCAAAATGGAAATCGGTCTGGCGAAGGGGAAAAAACAACACGACAAACGCCAAAGCCTGAAAGAAGCCGACTGGAAACGCGAAAAACAACGTTTGATGAAAAATGTGCGCTGAGGCTGATAACAGCGTGAATTGACCGCATGACGCCGATGTTGCCGAAAACATGTATAGTGGATTAACAAAATCAGGACAAGGCGACGAAGCCGCAGACAGTACAGATAGTACGGAACCGATT
>CALDNV010000293.1:0-13456 GCA_937914605.1 uncultured Neisseria sp. | reverse complement strand
GTTAGTTCTATCGCTGACAACGGTAATAAACTGCTTCCAAGGTCAGTATTACGACGAAGAAAGCAGGCTACACTACAACCGTTTCCGCTATTACGACCCTGAAATCGGGCGGTTTGTAAGTCAAGATCCGATTGGTTTGAAAGGCGGGGGAAATTTGTTGCCTATGTTGTCAATCCAACTTTATGGATTGATCCATTGGGATTGGATCATAGAAGTGTTTTCTGGAAAGCTGAGACTTTTGCAAAATAGACAATACAAAATATGGAAATAACATTATTCATGGTAAAATTGCTTAGAAAAATTTTTAGATAACCTTCCATCTTTTATAGTTATTCACGCTGCCAGTATTCAGATGATGTTTTTTTAAAAGGAATTTTATGAAAAAATTATTGATTGTTTTATTTGTTGCAGGCGCATTGAGTGCCTGCTCGGCAATTAAGGATAATTCAGAGGTAAGTTTTGCATCTCATCACCACCAATCTAGCGTATACAAAACAGGCAAAACTGCGCTTCCTATTCCTGCCAGTGCGCAAGATTGGGAAAAATATTCCGTCGCTAAAACATCCAAATTAATTGATGTTCCGTTACAAGAGAAGAAAGTCTATTACTTTACGCCCAAATTCAAACTGGTAAAACGTCCTGCTAAAGGAGGTTTTTATCGCGAGATTTTGGGTAAGACCGCTGATGGAAACTTAGTAATTCAGGATTTTTATCAGGATAGTGGAACTAAACAAATCGACCCGGCTGTGATCTCGGTTAAAAATGAGAAAAACTTTAATTCTTCAGAAGCTGTAGACGGTGTCGTAACTTCATACTCAGAAGATGGGAAACTATACAATTTCAAGCAAAAAAATGTTGCGCGCAATGAAGTTGTCTATGGCAATTATGTGGATGGCAAACTGGTCATGGCGAGTGAAACCGATCTTGAAGAGAAAAATGCACTCACTACGTTTTTTTATCCTAATGGTAAGAAAATGATTCAAGTTCATGGATCCGTTTTTGGTGGAGAGGAAGAATATTTTGATGATGACGGGAAATTGTTATTTAGCCAATTAACCAACGAGTTTCCCAAAGAAATAATGGAGTCGGAAGAAAAATATAATAAACTGATCGAGAAACTAAGTGAGTTAAGTCTTAAAAAAGTTGAAATTCTTGAAAAATTAGGTGTTTTACCTTAATAATGTGTTGAAAGGTCGTCTGAAATTTATAAATTTCAGACGACCTTTTCAGTTAAAAATAGTAAACCGCCTCGAAACGCGGTAAAATACGCTCCGTTTCCAACACGACGCCTGAATCAGCAGGCTTTTATTATGGACCTTCCCAGTTCGTTTTTACTGAACTTCCCTTCCGGTTTATCCCGAAATACACGATAACCATCCCGCCGAAATGCCCTCCCGCATCCGGCGGGCGGAGCATTTATGAGCATCGAACAAACCCCTCCGAACCTTGAAAACGACGGTATCGAAAGCGACGTAGAGCGCGTTTCCGCCGATTTCGACCGTATCCACGCGCTGTGCGAAATCCTCTCGCCCGCCTTCCCGCAGATTGAGGAAGGCGTGCCGATTGAGGACGAGGCGTTGCGCGAGAAATTTACCGAGCTGACCGTCCTTTTGAACGAGCTGCACCCTGCCGACGTGGCGGCGGTGTTGGAATCGTTGCCGCCGCGCGAGCGTAATATCGTCTGGCTTCTGGTTACGCCTGAAGACGACGGCGAAGTGTTGCTGGAAGTCTCCGACGCGGTGCGCGAAACGCTGATCGAGTCGATGGACAAAGACGAGCTGTTGGCGGCGGTCGATGATTTGGATGCGGACGAACTGGCGGAGCTGGCGGGCGATTTGCCGCACCAAGTGGTCTATGAAGCCTTGCAGACGCGCGACGAGGAAGAGCGCGCCCAAGTCAAGGCGGCGATGTCGTATGAAGACAACCAAGTCGGTGCGATTATGGACTTCGAGTTGGTCAGCATCCGCGCCGACGTTGCCTGCGAAGTGGTGCTGCGTTACCTGCGCCGCTTCGAGAGCCTGCCCGACCATACCGATAAGATTTTCGTGGTCGATGAAAACGACATCCTGCAAGGCGTGCTGCCCATCCGCAAACTTTTGGTTGCCGATCCCGAAGACTTGGTGGCGGACGTGATGGCGACCGAAGTCGTGCGCTTCCGTCCCGAAGATGACGTGGAAGAAGCGGCGCAGGCGTTCGAACGTTATGACTTGGTTACCGCGCCCGTTGTCGATGAAAACAAAAAGCTCATCGGCAGGATTACCATCGACGAGATGGTGGACGTTATCCGCGAAGAATCGGAAGCGGATATGTTGAACATGGCGGGTTTGCAGGAAGAGGAAGATTTGTTTGCGCCTGTGTGGGATTCGGTGAAAAACCGCTGGATGTGGCTTGCCGTCAACCTCTGCACCGCCTTTCTCGCCAGCCGCGTTATCGGCGCGTTTGAAGGCAGTATCGAGAAAATCGTCGCACTCGCCGCGCTGATGCCCATCGTCGCCGGCATCGGCGGCAACTCCGGCAACCAAACCATCACCATGATTGTCCGCGCGATGGCGATGGGGCAGTTGACGGGGATGCAGGCGGGACGGTTGTTGAAAAAAGAAGTCGGCGTCGCCTTGGTCAACGGCATCATCTGGGGAACGGTCATGGGCGTGGTGTCATGGCTGCTGTACGGCAGCATCGGCATCGGCTTGGTGATGGTCGCCGCGATGACGCTGAACCTCTTGCTCGCCGCCTCGGTCGGCGTACTCATCCCCGTCATCATGGAAAAATCCGGCCGCGACCCTGCTTTGGGCAGCTCGGTGCTGATTACGGCGGTAACGGACTCCGGCGGTTTTCTGATTTTCTTAGGGCTGGCAACGATGTTTTTGCTGTGAGGTCGTCTGAAAAGTGGATGGGAAAGATAAAAGGTCGTCTGAAACCATGTGATTATGGGTTTCAGACGACCTTTTTAACTTTTATGGTGGATGAACGTGAATCCAATAGAAGCAAAGAACTCTCTCACTGAATACTACAAAAAAACTTCCCTGACGGATAAATCCACCACGACGGCGGGTAGGGCGCGTGATACTGCCGCGGATCGTAGCGTGGGCTTTGCCCACGGAATCATCTGTTTGGTTTTCGAGTCGGGCGATAACATGGCGTTTTTTTCGTGGGCAGAGCCCACGCTACGGCTGGGAGTGGAGAGGTCGTCTGAAATCATGGGGTGATGGGTTTCAGACGACCTTTTATATTTAAAACTACATATGACTACATTTTTAAATATTATAGTTTTAATTGTAAATCATGATGTTATTTTAGTTCTGGTCGTCTGAAAAGGGAGTAGGTGGAAAATAGGGCGGTTTGGGCGATTTGGATGCCTATTTTCTTGTTTGAATAAAAATTCCTGATAAATGAATTAATTATATTTGTTTTTGAGATGGATTGTTTAAAATTGTTTTGATTGGCTTAGAGCGATGCAAACTTTGCCAGGTAAAGATTTAGGTTGTTTTGAGGCGGGCGTTTGGGGTTTTGTTTCTGAAGTATTGTTTATTAATGATTGAATTTTTTAAAAATATTTTAGAAAAAGTATTTGACAGCCTGAAAATTATTTTTTAAATTTGTCCATACTTATAAAAACTACATAGCACTACAAAGGAACCCTATCATGAATCTGTACCAAACTTCTCCGTCTTGTTATAGATCGTCTTCTATCTCTGCCGCATCCGTCGTCGTCTGCTTTTGGGCAGTCGCGGCGGTCTGACGGCTCTTCGCCCGAATCGGGGTTTCCGCATTTCTGCGGACGGTTTGGGTTTTGAAAATTCTGTCTTTCCAACTGTATTTCCTTTCCGAATTTAAAAATTATTAAAAATTCCTTATACCTCCGCCTTAGCCGAATTGTTTGTATTGAAGTTGTTAACTGATTGTTTTTATTGATTTTGATTTTTCAGACGACCTGATGGGTTTGGGTTTTGAAAGGTCGTCTGAAAACGGTTTTGAAACCATTGTTTCTTTTTGAACGGTTCGTTTCAGTTTTTGCGGAAACCGGGCCGCTGAGTCGATAACTGAAAAAAATCTAATCTACAAAGGAGAAATACCATGAGCCAACTTTCTGCCGGCACCCGTTTCCGCCAAGCTGTGAAGGAGTCGAATCCCCTTGCCGTGGTCGGCTGTGTGAACGCTTATTTTGCGCGGCTGGCGACGCAGAGCGGGTTTAAGGCGGTGTATCTGTCGGGCGGCGGCGTGGCGGCCTGTTCGTGCGGGATTCCGGATTTGGGCATCACCACGATGGAAGATGTGCTGATTGATGCGCGGCGGATTACGGACAATGTGGATACGCCTTTGCTGGTGGACATCGATGTCGGCTGGGGCGGGGCGTTCAATATCGCGCGCACGATTCGCAACTTCGAGCGTGCGGGCGTGGCAGCGGTGCATATCGAAGACCAAGTGGCGCAGAAGCGTTGCGGGCATCGCCCGAATAAAGCCATTGTTTCTAAAGATGAAATGGTTGACCGCATTAAAGCCGCCGTTGATGCGCGCGTGGATGAGAATTTTGTGATTATGGCGCGGACGGACGCGCTGGCGGTGGAAGGTTTGGATGCCGCCATCGAGCGGGCGCAGGCTTGCGTGGAAGCGGGTGCGGACATGATTTTCCCCGAAGCGATGACGGATTTGGCGATGTACCGGCAGTTTGCGGATGCGGTGAAAGTACCCGTGTTGGCAAACATTACCGAATTCGGCGCGACGCCGCTTTATACGCAGCGCGAGCTGGCGGACAACGGCGTGTCGCTGGTGCTGTATCCGCTCTCGTCGTTCCGCGCCGCGAGCAAGGCCGCGCTGAATGTTTATGAGGCGATTATGCGCGACGGCACGCAGGCGGCGGTGGTCGATACCATGCAGACCCGCGCCGAGCTTTACGAGCATTTGAATTACCACGACTTCGAACAGAAGCTGGATAAATTGTTTCAGAAGTAAAAAACCGTTTTCAGACGACCCTCAACCTTCAAAAGGCCGTCTGAAAACCCAAAACCCATAAAAACACAAAGGAGAAATACCATGACTGCAACCCCCGAAACCCCGACCTTCAAACCGAAAAAATCCGTCGCCCTCTCCGGCGTGGCGGCGGGCAATACCGCGCTGTGTACCGTCGGCCGCACCGGCAACGATTTGAGCTACCGCGGTTACGACATCCTCGATCTGGCGCAGAAATGCGAGTTTGAAGAAGTCGCCTACCTGCTGATTCACGGTCATCTGCCCAACAAATTCGAACTCGCCGCCTACAAAGCCAAACTCAAATCCATGCGCGGCCTGCCTATCCGCGTGATTAAGGTTTTGGAAAGCCTGCCTGCGCACACGCATCCGATGGACGTCATGCGTACCGGCGTGTCCATGCTCGGCTGCGTTCATCCCGAACGCGAAAGCCATCCCGACAGCGAAGCGCGCGACATCGCGGACAAACTCATCGCCAGCCTCGGCAGCATCCTGCTCTACTGGTATCAATATTCGCACAACGGCAAACGCATCGATGTCGAAAGCAAAGAAGACACCATTGGCGGCCACTTCCTGCACCTGTTGCACGGCAAACGCCCGACCGAATCGCAGGTGAAAGCCATGCACGTTTCGCTGATTCTGTATGCGGAACATGAGTTCAACGCCTCCACCTTCACCGCCCGCGTGATTGCCGGTACAGGATCGGACATGTATTCCTGCATCACCGGCGCCATCGGCGCGCTTAAAGGCCCGAAACACGGCGGCGCGAACGAAGTTGCCTACGACATCCAAAAACGCTACCGCAACGCCGACGAAGCCGAAGCCGACATCCGCGAACGCATCGCCCGCAAAGAAATCGTTATCGGGTTCGGCCATCCGGTTTACACCATTTCCGACCCGCGCAACGTCGTGATTAAAGAAGTGGCGCGCGGTTTGAGCCGGGAAGCGGGCGACATGCGCCTCTTCGACATCGCCGAACGCTTGGAGAGCGTGATGTGGGAAGAGAAAAAAATGTTCCCGAACTTGGACTGGTTCTCCGCCGTGTCCTACCAAAAACTCGGCGTACCGACCGCCATGTTCACGCCGCTGTTCGTGATTTCGCGCTCCACCGGCTGGGCGGCACACGTCCTCGAACAGCGCAAAGACGGCAAAATCATCCGTCCGAGCGCGAACTACACCGGCCCTGAAGATTTGGCGTTTGTGGAGATTGAGGAACGCTGAGACGGACAACAACCGTAGGAGGCGCCAATCGGATTTCAGACGACGTGTAGCGCGGGCGTTGCCCGCGGAAAACCGAATCCCGCCTACGGTTAAGCTTTTCAGACGACCTGTTGGAATATGCGAGAGAGAGAAGGTCGTCTGAAAAACCAGCCGCAACGTCTGCCGTCATTCCCGCCCCCGCCTTAGCGAGGACAGGCCGCGGCGGGAATGGCGGAGGCAGCGCGGCAACTTTCTGAAATAAAGGCGTTTGATTATCAAGAGGTAAATAAAGATTTTGGAGGGATTTTCTTTTCGAAAAACAATAATGTAACTATGTGGAAAGTATTATGGAGTAAATATGAAGCTGCCTGATTTACTGATGGGAATATTTTTGGCAGTTTCTGCAGCCCTTCTGAATGCAACTATCGGTATATTCAGTAAGGTATTAATGGAGCAGGGCTTGTCTGTTCAGCATATTGCATTTTTGAAAACTTTGACAGGTTTTGTGTTTATCAGCATTTTGCTTTGCCGTACCGGTTTTACCAGACAGATTGCGGATATTTCAAAAAAGAAAGAGGCAATCTTGCCGTTGCTGTTAAAAGTAGCAATTTGTGCTTTTTTCGGAATTTACACTTTGTTTTTCTTTGAAACCACCGCTTATCAATACGGTAATGCTGCGAATGTAGTAGTTGTATTAATGGCATCGGCTGCTGTATCTGCCTTGATATTGGACAGCATACTATTAGACGAACGTATTTATATTTCTTCAGTCGTCGGTGTGGGTTTGGCAGTATCGGGGATCGCGGTGATTTCTTGGACTGGAGAAGGAAATTTAGGGTTGATTCTGAATGCCGCACTGGCAGGCTCGGGCTACGGTTGTTTTTCCGTTTTGATTAAAAAATTCGGCTTAAACGGCGGTATTTATTTGACACGGATCTTGATGTTTTTTGGAAGTATTTTTTTGTTTATCCCTTCATTGGAAGGTATTGAGGATATACATTGGCAATGGTCTTTTATTCCGCCACTCTTGGCACTGTCTTTATTGCCGACGATTTTAGGATTTTATTGTACAACTAAAGCATTGGATTATTTGAGTGCCGCGAAGGTGCAGGTAACTGAATTGGCCGAGCCATTATTTGCCGCCGTACTGGCTTGGATGTTTTTGAATGAAATACCGGAAGGACGCTTCTTTGTCGGCGCTATTCTGATTATTGCCGGTATTGTGTCTATCAATGGATTGTATAGACCATTGTTGAAGCGAGTTGAATAGTTTTTATTTCCCAAGATTTCAGACGACCCCTTCAAAAACGTCGTCTGAAACCCCAAACCACAAGAAAAATAGATCCACAGGAGAACTGAACATGGCTGCCAACCAACGTTACCGCAAACCGCTGCCCGGTACGGATTTGGAATACTACGACGCGCGCGCGGCGTGTGAGGACATTCAAGCCGGCTCTTACGACAAGCTGCCTTACACGAGCCGCATTTTGGCGGAGAACTTGGTCAACCGCGCGGACAAGGTCGATTTGCCGACGCTGCAAAGCTGGCTGGGCCAGCTGATAGAAGGCAAGCAGGAAATCGATTTTCCGTGGTATCCCGCGCGGGTGGTGTGCCATGATATTTTGGGGCAGACCGCGCTGGTGGATTTGGCGGGCTTGCGCGATGCGATTGCAGAGAAGGGCGGCGATCCTGCCAAGGTGAATCCGGTGGTTCAGACGCAGCTTATCGTCGACCACTCGCTGGCGGTGGAATGCGGCGGCTACGACCCCGATGCGTTCCGCAAAAACCGCGAAATCGAAGACCGCCGCAACGAAGACCGTTTCCACTTTATCAACTGGACGAAAACCGCTTTTGAAAATGTGGATGTGATTCCGGCGGGCAACGGCATCATGCACCAAATCAATCTGGAAAAAATGTCGCCCGTCGTCCAAGTCAAAAACGGCGTGGCGTTCCCCGACACCTGCGTCGGCACCGACTCGCACACGCCGCACGTTGACGCGCTGGGCGTGATTTCCGTGGGCGTGGGCGGTTTGGAAGCGGAAACCGTGATGTTGGGGCGCGCGTCCATGATGCGCTTGCCCGATATTGTCGGCGTGGAGCTGACGGGCAAACGCCAGCCGGGCATTACCGCGACGGATATTGTGTTGGCGCTGACTGAATTCTTGCGCAAAGAGCGCGTGGTCGGGGCGTTTGTCGAATTTTTCGGCGAGGGCGCGAGAAGCCTGTCCATCGGCGACCGCGCGACCATTTCCAACATGACGCCGGAGTTCGGCGCGACTGCCGCCATGTTCGCCATCGACGCGCAAACCATTGATTATTTGAAACTGACCGGACGCGAGGACGCGCAGGTGAAATTGGTGGAAACCTACGCCAAAACCGCAGGGCTGTGGGCGGATGCCTTAGAAACCGCCGTTTATCCGCGCGTGTTGAAGTTTGATTTGAGCAGCGTAACGCGCAACATGGCAGGTCCGAGCAACCCGCACGCGCGTTTTGCCACCGTCGATTTGGCGGCGAAAGGGCTGGCGAAGCTTTACGAAGAGCCTTCAGACGGCCTCATGCCCGACGGCGCGGTCATCATCGCCGCGATTACCAGTTGCACCAACACTTCCAACCCGCGCAACGTCGTTGCCGCCGCACTTTTGGCGCGCAACGCCAACCGTTTCGGGCTGAAACGCAAACCGTGGGTCAAAACCTCGTTCGCCCCCGGCTCGAAAGTAGCGGAAATCTATTTGAAAGAAGCAGGCCTGTTGCCCGAAATGGAAAAACTCGGCTTCGGCATCGTCGCCTTCGCCTGCACCACCTGCAACGGCATGAGCGGCGCGCTCGACCCGAAAATCCAGCAGGAAATCATAGACCGCGATTTGTACGCCACCGCCGTACTGTCGGGCAACCGCAACTTCGACGGCCGCATCCACCCGTATGCGAAACAGGCTTTCCTCGCTTCGCCCCCGCTGGTGGTGGCATACGCCATCGCGGGCAGCATCCGTTTCGATATTGAAAACGACGTACTCGGCGTTTCAGACGACGGCAAAGAAATCCGCCTGAAAGACATCTGGCCGACCGACGAAGAAATCGATGCCGTCGTTGGCGAGTATGTGAAACCGCAACAATTCCGCGACGTGTATATCCCGATGTTCGACACCGGCAAAGCGCAAAAAGCCCCGAGTCCGCTGTACGACTGGCGTCCGATGTCCACCTACATCCGCCGTCCGCCCTATTGGGAAGGCGCATTGGCGGGCGAACGCACGTTGACCGGTATGCGTCCGCTGGCGATTTTGCCCGACAACATCACCACCGACCACCTCTCGCCATCCAATGCGATTCTGGCAAGCAGCGCGGCAGGCGAATATCTGGCGAAAATGGGTTTGCCCGAAGAAGACTTCAATTCCTACGCCACTCACCGCGGCGACCACCTCACCGCCCAACGCGCCACCTTCGCCAATCCGAAATTGTTTAACGAAATGGTGAAAAACGAAGACGGCAGCGTGCGCCAAGGCTCGCTCGCCCGCGTCGAACCCGAAGGCGAAACCATGCGCATGTGGGAAGCCATCGAAACCTATATGAACCGCAAACAGCCGCTCATCATCATAGCCGGCGCGGACTACGGACAAGGCTCCAGCCGCGACTGGGCGGCGAAGGGCGTGCGGCTCGCGGGCGTAGAAGCCATCGCCGCCGAAGGTTTCGAGCGCATCCACCGCACCAACCTCATCGGCATGGGCGTATTGCCGCTGCAATTCAAACCCGGCACCAACCGCCACACCCTGCAACTGGACGGCACGGAAACCTACGACGTGGTCGGCGAACGCAAACCGCGCGGCGACCTGACCCTCGTCATCCACCGCAAAAACGGCGAAACCGTCGAAGTCCCCGTTACCTGCCGCCTCGATACCGCAGAGGAAGTGCTGGTGTACGAAGCCGGCGGCGTGCTGCAACGGTTTGCACAGGACTTTTTAGAAGGTGCGGTAGCATAAAGGCAGACGGCCTTTTGATGAGAAGGCCGTCTGAAATTAGTTATTTTTTATGTGCTGACATTTGCAAATCATCGATGAATAAATAAAAGCGTTCCGGATAATCATGTATGTCGATTTTTGATTTTTTCTCCTTGGCTAAACTTAGTTTTGTAAACAAGATTTTATTTAGTTGTTCCAGAGAAGGATGTCTTTCATCAGCATGAATTTCATAATTAAAGTTTTTTGAAATCTCAGTTGTAATTGAAAGATGGATATCAGAATATTTGGGATTATCTGGGCGTTGGAGTAATTCAATACTGAAATCATGAACAAAGTGCTTTGCCATATGAAGACCTTTCTAAGTAAAAAATTCATAAAGAGATATTCTTGCCAGTACGTTGGCAGTGGCCGTAGGTTGGGTTAAGCCCAATATTTTCAAGATTTAACGATTAAAAACTGTTTGAAAAACAAAGGAGAAACAGAATGCCGCAAATCAAAATCCCCGCCGTTTACTACCGAGGCGGCACATCGAAAGGCGTGTTTTTCAAACGTTCCGACCTGCCCGAAGCGGCGCGGGAAGCGGGCAATGCGCGCGACAAAATCCTGTTGCGCGTACTCGGCAGCCCTGACCCGTACGGCAAGCAGATAGACGGTTTGGGCAACGCCAGCTCGTCCACCAGCAAGGCGGTGATTTTGGACAAGTCCGAACGCGCCGACCACGACGTCGACTACCTCTTCGGGCAAGTTTCCATCGACAAGCCTTTCGTCGATTGGAGCGGAAACTGCGGCAACCTCACCGCCTCCGTGGGCGCGTTCGCCATCGAGCAGGGCTTGGTCGATAAAGGCAAAATCCCTTCAGACGGCATCTGCACGGTGAAAATCTGGCAGAAAAACATCGGTAAAACCATCATTGCCCATGTTCCGATGCAAAACGGCGAAGTTTTGGAAACGGGCGATTTCGAGCTGGACGGCGTTACCTTTCCCGCCGCTGAAGTGCAAATCGAATTCCTCGACCCTGCCGACGGCGAAGGCAGCATGTTCCCGACCGGCAACTTGGTGGACGAGCTAGACGTTCCGGGCATAGGTCGTCTGAAAGCCACGCTCATCAACGCGGGGATTCCGACCGTTTTCTTGAACGCTGCTGACTTGGGCTACACGGGCAAAGAGTTGCAGGACGACATCAACAACGATGCCGCCGCGCTGGAAAAATTCGAGAAAATCCGCGCTTACGGTGCGCTGAAAATGGGCTTGATTAACGACGTATCCGAAGCCGCCGCCCGCGCGCACACGCCGAAAGTCGCCTTCGTCGCGCCCGCCGCCGATTACACCGCCTCCAGCGGCAAAACCGTAAACGCCGCCGACATCGATTTGCTGGTACGCGCCCTGAGCATGGGCAAACTGCACCACGCCATGATGGGCACTGCCTCGGTCGCTATCGCCGCTGCCGCCGCCGTCCCCGGCACGCTGGTCAACCTCGCCGCAGGCGGCGGAACGCGCAACGAAGTGCGCTTCGGCCATCCTTCCGGCACATTGCGCGTCGGCGCGGCGGCAGAATGTTCGGACGGCATCTGGGCGGTGAAAAAAGCCGTCATGAGCCGCAGCGCAAGGGTGATTATGGAAGGGCGGGTGCGCGTTCCCGATGATTGTTTTTGAAATCATGTAGGACGGACATCACTGTCCACTGTTTCAGACGACATTTGATAAAGGATTGCAATAAAGCCGAATAGTCTAACCGCCGTCATTCCCGCGCAGGCGGGAATCCACAGTCGATATTCTGTTTCCTGATTTTTATCAGAGCTTGCTTGTGAGCAAATATGGATTCCCGCCTGTGCGGGAATGACGACAGGAAATGCGGCATAAGCTTTGCCTAAAGGGCCGTCTGAAACACACCCCGCCCAACACCCATCCTTTTTCAGACGACCCCACACCAAAAAAACAACCACAAACTACAAGGAGAAACATCATGTCCGACCAACTCATCCTCGTCCTGAACTGCGGCAGTTCCTCGCTTAAAGGCGCCGTTATCGACCGCAAAAGCGGCAGTGTCGTCCTAAGCTGCCTCGGCGAACGCCTGACTACGCCCGAAGCCGTCATCACCTTCAACAAAGACGGCAACAAACGCCAAGTTCCCCTGACCGGCCGCAACTGCCACGCCGGTGCGGTGGGTATGCTGTTGAACGAACTGGAAAAACACGGCCTGCACGACCGCATCAAAGCCATCGGACACCGCATCGCCCACGGCGGCGAAAAATATCACGAGTCCGTCCTCATCGACCAAGACGTCCTCGACGAGTTGAAAGCCTGCATCCCGCTCGCCCCGCTGCACAACCCCGCCAACATCAGCGGCATCCTCGCCGCGCAGGAACACTTCCCCGGCCTGCCTAACGTCGGCGTGATGGACACCTCGTTCCACCAAACCATGCCCGAACGCGCCTACACCTACGCCGTGCCGCGCGAATTGCGTAAAAAATACGCCTTCCGCCGCTACGGCTTCCACGGCACCAGTATGCGCTACGTCGCCCCCGAAGCCGCGCGGATTTTGGGCAAACCGCTGGAAGATTTGCGCATGATCGTCGCCCACCTCGGCAACGGCGCGTCCATCACCGCCATCCGAAACGGCAAATCCGTCGATACCAGCATGGGCTTCACCCCCATCGAAGGCCTCGTCATGGGTACCCGCTGCGGCGACATCGACCCGGGCGTGTACAGCTACCTGACCGCCCATGCCGGCATGAACATCGAGCAAGTCGATGAAATGCTGAACAAAAAATCAGGATTGCTCGGCATCTCCGAACTCTCCAACGACTGCCGTACCCTCGAAATTGCCGCCGACGAAGGCCACGAAGGCGCACGCCTCGCCCTCGAAGTCATGACCTACCGCCTCGCCAAATACATCGCCTCCATGTCGGTCGCCTGCGGCGGCATAGATGCCCTCGTCTTCACCGGCGGCATCGGCGAAAACTCCCGCAACATCCGCGCCAAAACCGTTGCCTACCTCGACTATTTGGGTTTGCACATCGACACCAAAGCCAATATGGAAAAACGCTACGGCAACTCAGGCATCATCAGCCCGACAGGTTCCATGCCCGCCGTTTTGGTCGTGCCGACCAACGAAGAACTGATGATCGCCCTCGACACCGCCGCACTGGCAGGCTTTTTGCAAGAAGCAGGCTAGGGGTTGAGGCAGAGCGTTTTTGAAAGAGAAAAGAGGTCGTCTGAAAGATGGGTTTCAGACGACCTCTTTGCCGTATCAGCAATCCTGTTCCTTCCCCGTCCGGCGGGGGAAGGTTAGGATGGGGGTGGTTTTGTGGCTTGGGGAAATCAAATTCGTGTGGTCCATA
>CALDNV010000292.1:0-2283 GCA_937914605.1 uncultured Neisseria sp. | reverse complement strand
GATTAGGTCAAATAATAATCATAAATATAAAGGATTATTTTTATGCCTGCTAAGCCTCTGTACTACTCTCATTCTGCGCAAGATGAACTCGGCAATCTCTTGCCTTACAAACACTGGCAAACCTTACAAAGCCATTCAGTCAATGTTGGGGAAATGGCGGCGGAGTTTGCTCGCGTATTCGGTGCACAGGAAATTGCCTGTCAGACGGGACAGCTTCATGACTTAGGGAAATATTCAGAAGCCTTCAATCATCGATTGCATGGTGGCCCATCAGTCGATCACGCTACTGCCGGCGCAAAAATTGCAGTCGAACGCTGGGGAAATGTGATTGGCAAGCTGATGGCATTTTGCATTGCGGGGCATCATGCCGGGTTGGAAAATGGGAGTGGTGAAGGCGATAACCGCCGTACGTTAAAACAGCGTTTGGCGTTGCAATTTGGTGCAGATATTCCCGCTCTTGATAACCTGTGGCAACAAGAAATTAATCTCCCTCAAAACCTGTCCGCACCGCAACTCAAAGCCGACGCGCATCATCCTTTTTTCTCCTACGCTTTCTTCACCCGAATGCTCTATTCTTGCTTGGTGGATGCCGATTATCTCGACACCGAAGCCTTTTATTCAAACCTAGAAAACAAAACTATCGAGCGAGGCGGTTATCCTGATTTAAACGACTTACAACACAATTTCAATCAATTTATCAACGCTTTCAGACGACGTACCACTCAGGTTTCAGAGCAAACCGAAGCCGAAAAACGCAATGCCGCCTTAAACCGCCTGCGCGGCGAAATTCTGGATCATGCCGTAGAACAAGCGGCACAACCGCAAGGGTTGTTTACGCTCATCGTGCCGACTGGCGGCGGAAAAACCTTCACTTCCATGGCATTCGCGCTGGAATACGCCAAACGGCACGGTATGCGACGCGTGATTTACGTCATTCCGTTCACCAGCATCATCGAACAAAATGCCGCCGAATTCCGCAAAGCCTTTGGTGAATTGGGCGAACAAGCCGTGTTGGAACACCACAGCACCTTCGACGATGGCAAACTGAAAAATGAGGCTACCAAAGACAAATTGCGCCTTGCCCGAACTTACTACCCAAGCAGCCCTGATGCGCTTGACTGCCGACAGCTTTTCGGTTTCTCAACACCTCAAACTATTTATATGACTTGTTCGTTAAATTTTGCACGTTTTAAATTTGGAGAATCGATGTGAATTTCGACTATATAGCCCATGTCCGCAAAGCAGACGGGCAGCCTCAATTTTTACAAACGCATCTAACGGAAACTGCCGAGATCGCCAAATTATTGGCAGCTAAGCTGGATTTAGATCAGGCTGGCGAGTTGCTAGGCCTCATGCACGATTTCGGTAAATATTCCCGCAAATTCCAAAAATATATCCACGATGAAACCGGCTTGTTTAATCCTGATTTGGATGATGAAGAAAGTACGCCGAACGGCAGTAAAGTAGATCACTCCACCGCCGGTGCACAATGGGTTTACCGCGAATTAAGAAAATTCGGTGCGGCGCAGGGGATTGGCGAATTATTCGGACAAATGCTAGGTTTGTGTATTGCATCGCACCATGGTGAAGGCTTGATTGACTGTTTGGATGGAGAAGGTAATTCGAAATGGATTGAACGGTTTAATAAAACTGATGAACTAACACACTTGGCAGGATGCGAGCAAAAAGCCGATGAAATCGTTCAGCAAAAAGCATATGAATTGGCAGGAGAAAACCTGATTCGCAGCCTGCTCAATGCGGTGAAGCCGATTCTTTCCAATCAAACAATCAATAATAAAATCAAAGAATTTTATCTCGGCTGTATGACCCGTTTTCTATTCAGTTGCCTGATTGATGCCGACCGTATCGACAGCTCGGATTTTGAGAGGGAAGCACAAAAAGAAGTTCGCCGCTTGACGGAAAAAACTGATTGGCAAACGGCGATTGATCAATTGGAAGCCAAATTAGCAGGTTTTGAAAACCGTTATCCCATTGACGAAATCCGCCGTCGAATTTCAGACGACTGCTTAAAAAGAGCGGCTGATTCTCAGGGTATTTATACGCTCACGGTGCCGACCGGCGGTGGCAAAACATTGGCCAGTCTGCGTTATGCCCTGAATCACGCAAAAAAGCACAATCTTGATCGCATTATCTACATCATTCCCTATACTTCCATCATCGACCAAAACGCCCAAGCCATGCGCGAAATTCTTGGTGAAGATTGGGTACTCGAACACCATTCCAATTTAGAACCTGAAAAACAAAGCTGGCAGGACAAACTGC
>CALDNV010000291.1:0-5662 GCA_937914605.1 uncultured Neisseria sp. | reverse complement strand
GTACTGTCTGCGGCTTCGTCGCCTTGTCCTGATTTAAATTTAATCCACTATACTATGATTTGATACACATTTAATACGAAAAGAAAAACAGTTATGCACTCACAAAAAGCCCCGTTTTTTACCCGTTTGGGCAGATTGTTCCGCTTGGCGGGATGGCTGTTCCGAACCGGAAGGCATTTGCGCCGTATCGATGCCGGCAACCCTGCCGAACGCGATCATGCGGTCATCACTCTGGGCAAAGGCGCGCTGGAAGCCTTGGATATCGAATTGGAAATCGGCACGCCGCCCGCGGATAATGTGAAGGGTGTTTTGGTGGCGGCAAACCATGTGTCTTGGCTGGATATTTTCGCCATGAGTGCAGTGTATCCGAGCAGCTTTATCGCCAAGCAGGAAATCAAAGACTGGCCGGTCTTGGGCAAAATGGGGCAAAACGCAGGCACGGTGTTTATCAACCGCAATTCCCGCCGCGATGTCGAGCCGATTAACCAAGCCATTTGCGCCGCGTTGAAAGCCGGGCAGAATGTCAGCTTTTTCCCCGAAGCGCGGACTTCTTTGGGCTTGGATATTTTACCGTTCAAAGCCGCGCTCTTCCAATCCGCCATCGATGCTGACGCGCCTGTTCAGGCGGTTACGCTGCGCTATTATGATGATGCCGGTAAAAGGACGACTGTGCCGTCTTATGCACAAGTTGATTTGGTGCGCTCACTTTGGCGCATCGTTTCCATGAAAAAGCTGCGTATCCGTATCGATTTTGCCGCCCCGATTCGTCCCGGCAAAGACGAAGACCGCTTTATGTTGAAAGACAAAGTAGAAAGCAGCATCCGTGAAGTCGTATTGTCCGATGCACACGATTCCGAAAAATAATTCCAGGCCAGGGGCTTGTTTTCTTTCAGACGACCTCTATTTAAATGAAACGTTCGCAGGTTGGGTTTCATAGCTTCAGGTAATTAATATTATTTGAACTATAAATTATACAAATCAAACTCCCTGCGCTAGAATGCACACATTCACTCGTATCATTCCCTAAACCTAAAATTTCAAGGAGATCCAAAATGGCTTTGCAAGATCGTACCGGTCAAAAAGTACCTTCCGTCGTATTCCGTACCCGCGAGGGCGACACTTGGAAAGATGTTTCCACTGATGACTTGTTCAAAGGCAAAAAAGTAGTCGTATTCTCTCTGCCCGGCGCATTTACTCCGACTTGTTCTTCTTCCCATCTGCCGCGTTACAACGAATTGTTCGGCGCGTTCAAAGAAAACGGCGTTGACGCAATCTACTGCGTATCTGTAAACGATACTTTCGTGATGAACGCTTGGGCTGCCGAAGAAGAAGCTGACAACATCTACATGATTCCTGATGGCAACGGCGAATTTACCGAAGGCATGGGTATGCTGGTTGGCAAAGAAGATTTGGGCTTTGGTAAACGCTCTTGGCGTTACTCCATGCTGGTTAACGACGGCGTGGTTGAAAAAATGTTCATCGAGCCTGAAGAGCCGGGTGATCCTTTCAAAGTGTCTGACGCTGACACTATGTTGAAATTCATCGCTCCTGACTGGAAAGCTCAAGAGTCTGTTGCCATCTTCACCAAACCCGGCTGCCAATTCTGTGCTAAAGCTAAAAAAGCTTTGCAAGACAAAGGCCTGTCTTACGAAGAAATCGTATTGGGCAAAGATGCGACCGTTACTTCCGTTCGCGCCATTACTGGCAAGATGACTGCTCCTCAAGTCTTCATCGGCGGCAAATACATCGGCGGTAGCGAAGATTTGGAAGCTTACTTGGCTAAAAACTAATTGCTTGATGCTTAAGACGGTTTGAAAAAGCCGTCTGAACAGAAAAATAGAGTTATTCAGACGATACGCTACACGGTCGTTCTGAATAGCTCTATATTTACAAGTAGAATTTGAGATTATTGTTTTAAATCAATATTTTAAAAATAACTATCGATTTTTTATTCTTGATAGTTTATTAAATAGGTCGTCTGAAAACCTGATACGCTTCACGCTGATACCGCTTCGGACGCTCAACAAAAAAGGACAAAGATTATGAAAAAAATTCAAGCAGATGTCGTCGTAATCGGCGGCGGTACTGCCGGCATGGGCGCGTTTCGCAATGCCCGTTTACATTCGGATAATGTTTACCTGATTGAAAACAACGTGTTCGGCACGACCTGCGCGCGCGTGGGCTGTATGCCTTCCAAACTCTTGATTGCTGCCGCAGAGGCGCGCCATCACGCATTACATACCGACCCGTTCGGCGTGCATTTGGATAAAGACAGCATCGTCGTCAACGGCGAAGAGGTCATGCAGCGCGTCAAATCCGAGCGCGACCGTTTTGTCGGCTTTGTCGTTGCCGATGTGGAAGAATGGCCTGCCAACAAACGCATTATGGGTTCGGCTAAATTTATCGACGAGAATACCATTCAAATTGACGACCATACCCAAATCACGGCAAAAAGTTTCGTGATTGCTACCGGTTCGCGTCCCGTCATCCTGCCGCAGTGGCAGTCTTTGGGCGACCGTTTGATCATCAACGACGACGTTTTCTCATGGGATACGCTGCCTAAGAGCGTCGCCGTGTTCGGACCGGGTGTTATCGGTTTGGAACTGGGGCAGGCATTGCACCGTTTGGGCGTGAAAGTTGAAATTTTCGGTTTGGGCGGAATCATCGGCGGCATTTCCGACCCCGTCGTTTCAGACGAGGCGAAAGCCGTGTTCGGCGAAGAATTGAAACTGCATCTGGATGCTAAAACCGAGGTCAAACTTGACGCAGACGGCAATGTAGAAGTCCATTGGGAGCAGGACGGTGAAAAAGGCGTATTTGTTGCCGAATATATGCTGGCAGCCGTAGGCCGCCGTCCGAACGTTGACAATATTGGTTTGGAAAACATCAATATCGAAAAAGACGCGCGCGGCGTACCTGTTGCCGATCCGCTGACCATGCAAACCAGCATTCCGCATATCTTCATCGCGGGCGACGCGTCCAATCAACTGCCTTTGCTGCACGAAGCTGCCGACCAAGGCAAGATTGCCGGCGACAATGCAGGCCGCTACCCGAATATCGGCAGCGGTTTGCGCCGCAGCACCATCGGCGTGGTGTTTACCAATCCGCAAATCGGCTTTGTCGGTTTGAAATACGCGCAAGTTGCCGCGCAATACCAACCTGACGAATTTGTCATCGGCGAAGTATCGTTTAAAAACCAAGGCCGCAGCCGCGTGATGCTGGTAAACAAAGGCCATATGCGCCTGTATGCCGAAAAAGCCACCGGCCGCTTCATCGGCGCGGAAATCTTAGGCCCGGCCGCCGAACATTTGGCGCACCTGTTGGCATGGGCGCATCAAATGAAGATGACCGTTCCGCAAATGCTGGATATGCCGTTCTACCATCCCGTTATCGAGGAAGGTCTGCGCACCGCGTTGCGGGATGCCGATGCGAAGTTGAAACAGGCTTGATGGGTTGACTTAATCGGTCTGACGGAATGAAAGGTCGTCTGAAAACCTGATTTAAGGTTTTCAGACGACCTTTTTGTCTTTCCGTTGCAGAGTAAAATCAGTTGCGGCGTCATTGCTGTGTAATGTGTAGTCGGATATTTGTATTCGACGAATATTTGATGTTTCTATTTTCTTTACGCGTTGTGGCAGATGGAGATGTCAGATTCAAGAATCTGACCTACGGCAGATTTGGTTGCCGAAACGGGAGGTCGTCTGAAAACTCGAATTTGAAGGTAAGAATCCTTTAAATCTTGAGTATTCATTAAAACCTGTTCAGATGGTTGCTATCAGCTGGGTTCTGTATGTTACAGGGCTTGGCTTTTTTTATGTCAAACGGCATTGTCCGCAGTAATGAGAAAGATTAAAAGGAAAAGGGGGAATGATTTTAACCGGCTTTCCAAGCGTTTCTTAAAAATCCATTGCATTTTCACTCAATCCATTAACATTTAACCTTGTTGGAAATGCGGTTTGTTTGTTAGTATTAAGCCCATTGCCGTTGCGCCTTTATCCTGGCGTCGGCGGACGACATTCACACAGAAAGGACACATATCATGGCTAAATTATTGGTCGCTCCGGTATCCGCCGGTTTGGACGTGGCAGCAGCAAGCAAAGCCTTTGCCCAAGCCTTGGGCGCACAAGTTTTCCAACCGCTCGACGCATCCGCCGAAACCCTGTTGGCGCAAGGCAAAAGCGACGACTGGTTTGACGCTGTGGTCGGCAAAGCCGTCGCACTCAATACCGACAAACTCGTTATCGAAGGTATCGCCCCCGATGCGGACAAACTCTTCCTGTCCGGCAAAAACGTCGAGCTGGCGCTGTCTTTGGATGCAGGCGTAGTTTTGGCATTGCAATCTGACAATGCCGACGCAGCCGAAGCGGCACACCGAATCAACCTTGCCAAACAGCTTTACACCAACTCTCCGGGCCTTTTGGAAGGCTTCATCATTGAAGGCGCGGCAGCATCCGTAGGCGAAGAAGTTGCCCGCCTGACCGGACTGACGTTCTACGGCTCAAGCAGCGCGCTCAAAGACGTATCCGCTTTGGCAAAACGCGAAGCCTCCCGCCTGTCTCCCGCCCAATTCCGTTACAACCTGATTGATTTTGCCCGTAAAGCCGATATGCGCATCGTCCTGCCCGAAGGCGCAGAACCGCGTACCGTCGCCGCAGCCGCCATCTGCCACGAAAAAGGCATTGCCCGCTGCGTCTTGCTTGCCAAACGAGAAGAAGTTGAAGCCGTTGCCAAAGAACGCGGCATCAGCCTGCCTGACTCGTTGGAAATCATCGATCCCGCTACATTGGTCGAACAATACGTCGAGCCGATGTGCGAATTGCGCAAATCCAAAGGCCTGATGCCTGAAGACGCCCGCAAACAACTGCAAGACACCGTCGTCCTCGGCACCATGATGATGGCGCAAAACGACGTGGACGGCTTGGTATCCGGTGCCGTTCATACGACCGCCAACACCATCCGCCCTGCCTTGCAGTTGATTAAAACCGCACCGGGCGCCAGCCTCGTGTCCAGCGTATTCTTCATGTTGCTGCCCAACCAAGTCCTCGTCTTCGGCGACTGCGCGGTCAACCCGAACCCGACGCCCGAACAGCTTGCCGATATCGCCATCCAATCCGCCGATACCGCCAAAGCCTTCGGCATCCCGCCTAAAGTTGCCATGATTTCCTACTCCACCATCAACTCAGGCAGCGGCCCTGATGTCGATGCCGTGATTGAAGCGACCAAACTGGCGAAAGAAAAACGCCCGGATTTGGAAATCGACGGCCCGCTGCAATACGATGCGGCTACCGTGCCTGAAATCGGCAAAACCAAAGCCCCTGAAAGCACCGTCGCCGGTCAGGCAACCGTCCTGATCTTCCCAAGCCTCAACACCGGCAACTGCACCTACAAAGCCGTACAACGCAGCGCCAACGTCCTGAGCGTCGGCCCGCTGTTACAAGGTTTGCGCAAACCGGTCAACGACCTCTCCCGCGGCGCATTGGTAGAAGACATCGTCTTCACCATCGCCCTGACAGCGGTTCAGGCAAAACAAATGGCAAACTGATTACTTGAATTTTTAAAGTAAATACAGGTCGTCTGAAAACCTATCAATAAGGTTTCAGACGACCTTTTTATAGTGGATTAACTTTAAACCGGTACGGCGTTGCCTCGCCTTAGCTCAAAG
>CALDNV010000290.1:0-2828 GCA_937914605.1 uncultured Neisseria sp. | reverse complement strand
TACTGTCTGCGGCTTCGTCGCCTTGTCCTGATTTAAAGTTAATCCACTATATTTATGGAAACACACAACTTTCTGAAACCAAGAAAACAGAAGCATCAGGTCAGACAAGCGGCATTCAAAATACCGATGGACACGGACACCGCGCCAAACAGCGCGCCGACGGCGACGTTGTTGCCGATAAGTTCTTCCGTTGCGCCTTTAATCATCATCGTGGCGGCGAAATACACCAAAATCTGAATCACCGCCGCCGCGAGACCCCACAGGATAAAATCAACGAAACTGACGCTATGGGCAATGCTGGATGCGAGCGTCAAACAAAATCCGACCAGTGCGCCGCCGAACGATAAGGCGCAGGCAAGGTTGCCGTTTTTAATCAGCCGCAATTCTTCCGCAGGTGTAATACGCAGATACACCGCGCCGAAAACGGCAGTCATTGCCACGCCCGCAAGCATATATTGCAGGTAAAGCAGGTATTGGGGCAGGGAAATACTCACGATAGGGTTTCCTCGGTATTTTGATATAATGGATTATGCCACAACTCTAAGCCATCTGAAATTAAAGGGGACGCACCGCAAACCGGCCCTTCCTTAAAAAACGGTTTTGGACTCGAAAAACCATACATTCAACACCCAAGGCAGCGCGGCAGGATACGCATTTCTGTTCAAAACATACCGTTTTACACATCAAGCCCTTCCATTGTCGAATCATCCGTTTTCAGATTTCAGACGACCCCTATACAACGCCCACACCATGACCGCCAACCGCACCCTCATCATCTCCGTCTTCATCGTCGCCAGTTGCGGCCTCGCCTACGAACTCATCATCGCCGCGTTGGCGAGCTATCTTTTGGGCGACAGCATTTTGCAGTTTTCTTCCGTCATCGGACTTTATCTTTTTTCGATGGGCATAGGCGCGCACCTGACCCGCTACATCAAAGACGAAGACGTGTTGCACCGCTTTATCGAAATCGAACTTTTGGTCGGCATCATCGGCGGTATTTCCGCGCTAGCATTATTCGTCGCCTTCGGGCTTTCCGCCGCCCCGTTCCGCACCCTGCTCTACGCCTTCGTGCTGATTGTCGGCGCAGTCGTCGGCATGGAAATCCCGTTGGTGATGCGCGTGTTAAACCGCAAAGGCGCAGAGTTTAAAGAACTCGTTGCCAAAGTCCTGACCTTCGACTATTTGGGCGCACTCGCCGTTTCCCTGCTCTTTCCGCTTCTCCTCGCCCCCAAACTCGGCATGGCGCGTTCCGCCCTCTTGTTCGGCATCCTCAATGCCGCCGTCGCCTACCTGACCGCACGCGTATTCAAAGCCGAACTGCCCCGCTACCGCGCCATCCGCCTGCGCGCGCTGATTGTCTTGTCCGTCCTCGCCGTCACCTTCGCCTACGCCGACCGCATCTCCTTCAAGGCCGAACAAAGCTATTTTGGCGACCCCGTCGTCTATCAAAGCCACTCGCCCTACCAGCGGCTCGTCGTGACCCGCTGGAAAGACGACACCCGCCTCTACATCAACGGCAACCTGCAATTCTCCTCGCGCGACGAAGCCCGTTACCACGAAGCCCTCGTCCTGCCCGCCATGCAGATGGTTCAAAACGCCGCCCGCATCCTCATCCTCGGCGGCGGCGACGGGCTGGCGGCGCGCGAAGTCTTGAAATACCCGCAGGTCAAACACGTTACCCTAGTCGATTTAGACCCCGACATGACCGCCACCTTTAAAACCTCCGCCGCCTTAAGCGCGCTCAACCAAGGCTCACTGTCCCATCCCAAAATGCACATCGTCAACGACGATGCCGCCAAATGGCTGGAGGGGTCGTCTGAAAAATTCGACGTCATCATCATCGACCTGCCCGACCCGTCCAATTTCTCGCTGGGCAAACTCTACTCCGTCCCCATGTACCGCCTCGTCGCCCGCCATCTTCAGCCGCAGGGCAAAATCGTCGTCCAATCCACCTCGCCCTACTTCGCCCCCAACGCCTACTGGTCGGTCGTCGCCACCCTCGAAGCCGCCGGCCTTTCCACCGCGCCTTATCACGTTTACGTCCCCTCCTTCGGCGAATGGGGATTTGTGTTGGCAGGCTTCGATAAGCAATTCCCCGTCCCGCAGAAATTCGACGTTCCCACCCGTTATCTGAACGCCCAAACCGCTGCCGAAATGTTCCGCTTCCCGCCCGACATGGCAAGGCGCAAGGTCGAGCCAAACTATCTGAACAACCAAATCCTCGTCAGCTATTTCGAAAGCGACTGGCGCAACGTAACTCGTTGAGCCGCTTCCCCAAAACAAAGGTCGTCTGAAAAACATTTTCAGACGACCTTTTCATCGCTATTGCTTCACAGGCTTCAAAGTCGGCAAAACCGTATCCCAAATCGCAAGGACTTCGGCTTCGCTGCGCTTCGTCCCGTCTTTTTTCTCAGTGCCAAACTGCATCATGATGCGCGGATCGCCACCGTCGCGTTCCCAAAAGAACATGTATTTGTTGCCGCCCCATTTCACCAATTTTTCCTCGCCCGACATACCGTTGATGGTGCGTTTGCCTTGGCGGATGGTGCGGGTTAACGCTTTAATCAATAAACCTTTTTCTGGGTCGATTTTGCGTTTCAGCAACGTCGCTTCGCCCGCCTTCAGCACATCACCGTGCATGATTTCCAGATTCATATCGTGTTGTTTAGCAAATTCGACGGTGCTATGAACCTCAAACGGCTTTTTACCGTCATCGGCGATAAAACCGCCTATCAGGCATATACCGTGTTTATTTGGCACTTCAAATTCCTGCCTGGTTTTCAATCCATTGAGGATTTCTTGGCGGAATTTTTTCTCCATGGTGTTTA
>CALDNV010000289.1:0-1067 GCA_937914605.1 uncultured Neisseria sp. | reverse complement strand
GATAGTACGGCAAGGCGAGGCAACGCCGTACTGGTTTAAAGTTAATTCACTATAAATGATAAAAGGTCGTCTGAAACCGTTTTCAGACGACCTTTTGACTGAATGGCTGTCAACTTTACCGTTTACGCCGCGTCATACAAACCGCGCACCACCCTGCCGATGGCGGCGATGCCTTTTTCCAGCGTTTCCGCGTCCTGGGCGATGCTCATGCGGATGCACTCGCTCGCGTGCGGGTAATCCTGCGTGTCGATGCCGACGAAGAAATGTTCGCCCGGAATAATCAGCGTGTCTTCGGCTTTGAGCATTTCGTACAGGGTTTGCGATGAAACGGGCAGGTTTTCAAACCAGAGCCACAGGAAAATCGCGCCTTCGGGCTTGTGGATTTTCAGCGGATACGCGCCCAGCTCGCGCTTGAGCAGCGAGACGGCGGTTTGCGCCTGATTGCGGTAAAACGGCCGGATGACGTCGTCTGAAAGCTGTTTCAGACGACCGTCCTGTAACAGGGGCGTTGCGATGGCCGCGCCGAAGCGGGTCGGCGACAGGTTCACAATCGCGTTCAGACTGCTGACGGCTTTGACGACTTCGGGCGCGGCGACGATGATGCCGGTGCGCACGCCCGGCAGACCGACTTTGGACAGGCTGAAGCAGAGGATGATGTTTTCGTGCCAATTCAGCGTCACGTCGCTGTAAATGATGTTGGGGAACGGCATTCCGTAGGCGTTGTCGATAATCAGCGGAATGCCGTGTTCTTGCGCCAAAGCGTCCAGCCGCGCCATTTCGCCGTCGGTCAGCACGTTGCCGGTCGGGTTGGTCGGGCGAGAACAGCAAATTGCGCCGACTTTGCCTTCTTTCAGCTCGGGCAGGCTTTCCAGCGCGTCAAAGTCCACGCGGTATTTGAAGAAGCCTTCTTCGCCTTCGTGTTCGACAGCTTCGATTTTCGGTTTGACGGAAACAAAGTGCTGCCCTTCGACATGCACGTCGGCATAGCCGATGTATTCGGGCGCGAGCGGCAGCAGGATGGCTTTCTCTACGGAAAGGTCGTCTGAAACCTTGAATTTGCCGCCGAA
>CALDNV010000288.1:0-10179 GCA_937914605.1 uncultured Neisseria sp. | reverse complement strand
GCCTAAAAGGCGGCCCGGATGCCTGATTATGGGGTATCCGGGGAGGATTAAGGGGCATTTGGGTAAAATCAGGAGTAATTAGGAGCGGAAATAGACGAAAACCTGTGTTTGGGTTTCGGCTGTCGGGGGAAAAGGAATTTTGCAAAGGTCTCTGCCTTTTGCGTTGAAGTTTTCCAACCCCCGCCCGATACGTTTTTCGTTATAATCATCCCGATTCCTGTTTATATATATTTCAAAATGTTCAAACGCTTCCCTTTATTTTTCCTCTGTGCCGCACTGTTTTCGGGCTGCGCCACTCATCCCAAGCACACCCCCGCCGCCGTGGAAACCGCCGAAACGCTCGGTCTGCCCGCCAGCTCGCAGCCGCCGATTGCGCCGCAATGGTGGCGTGCGCTCAACGATGCCAAGCTCGACGGCCTGATTGACACAGCCCTCGCGCGTTCGCCCGATTTGGCGGCGGCACAGGCGCGCTTGCGGCAGGCGCAGGCGGGGGCGGATTTGGCGGATTCGCAGCGCGGCGTGAAGATTGGATTGGGGCTGAGCGGCGCACTGCTGCACCGCGACGGCGTAAACGAGCGCGAGAAGCCCGAACTCATCAGCGATTTGGAAAAGCGGCTGCTGGGCGATCACGGCACCAATATCACTTATGAATCGCTGCAACTGCAAGGGCAATGGTCGCCCGATGTGTTCGGCAAATACAAGCACCAGCTGGAAGCTGCGCTGGGGCAGCAACGCGCCGTGGAATACGAAATCGCGCAGACGCGGCTACTGCTGGCGCAGGGCGTGGCGACGTATTACCGCCAATGGCAGTTGCTGCTGGAAACGCGGCAGCGCGTGGCGCAGCGGGCGCAGTTGAACCGCGAGCGCGAGCAGGTGGTGCGCGAACTCATCCGCGCCGGACAGGTCGCGCCGAGCAGGCTCTATGCGGTACAGCAAGGCAACAGCCGTTTTCAGGCTGCCTTGTCGGATTTGGACGGCAACATTGCGCAAATCCGCCACGCGCTTGCCGCCTTGACCGGGCAACCGGCGCAGGCGTTGGACAACTTCGCGCCCAACCCCGCCGCCAACACCCCCGCGCCGCCCGTGTCGCAGCTCACCGCCGACTTGCTCGGCAAACGCCCCGATTTGGCGGCGCAGCGCGAGGCACTGACCGCCCGCCGCCATTTAGTTGCCAGCGCGAAAACCGAGTTTTATCCGAACATTACGATTAAAGCGTTGGCAGGCTTGTCTAACGTGGAAATCGGCAACCTGCCGCATTCCTCGTCATGGATGGCGGGGCTGCTGCCCAGCGTGAGCCTGCCGATTTTCACCTCTGGCGCATTGCGGGCGAACCTGTCGCGCAAGGAAGCCGAGTTTGACGAGCAGGCGGCGCGTTACAACAAAAATGTTTACACCGCCCTGCGCGAGGCGGCAGATGCGCTGACGCAGTACGAAACCGCCCTGGCGGCGGTGCGCGACCAGACCGAGATGACCGCGCTCGCCCGCAAAAACGCCGCCGCCGCGCAAAGCCGCTTCCACGCGGGGCTGGACAACAAACTGGATTTTCTGGCGGCGCAAGACGAAACCCTGCAAAACGAAGCGCAACTGGCGCAGGCACAGGCGAAGCTGTTTACCGCGTGGCTGGCGTTAAATACCGCCTTTGGCGGAGGTTTTGCGGCGGACAAATAAGGTGTAGAAATCCCTAGCGTTGTTTACAGTATTTCAGGAGAATACTGACATGAACATGCACAAAAACACCCGACTCACCCCGCACCACCGCCAAGCCATTTGGACAGCATACACACAGGAGAAGGAGAGCGTCACCTCCCTGGCCCGTCGTTACCAAGTCAGCCGCGTCACCATCTACCGCGCACTTAAAGCCGCAAGGGGTAGGCTGCTCAAACCCCAAACCAGCACCAACAACCGTTTCAAACAGACAAAGTACGGAATGAAACGTCTGGCCAAGGTAGAACGCAGTATTCAGGAAAAACTCAAAAAGCAGGCCAAACGCTACAACAAGTCCTATCCCGGCGAAATGGTGCACGTCGATACCAAACGACTGCCGCTGCTCAAAGGGCAGAAAGCCACCGACAAACGAGATTACCTGTTTGTCGCCATTGATGATTTCTCAAGAGAACTGTACGCCGCCATCCTGCCGGACAAAACCGCAGACAGTGCGGCCAAGTTTCTAACGGAACAAGTCATCGAACCCTGCCCCTATTTGATCGAGTGCGTGTATTCGGACAATGGCAGCGAATATAAAGGCGGGGCAAGTCATGCTTTCGGTACTGCCTGTTATGAAAACGGCATCAATCAAAAGTTTACCCGTCCTGCCCGTCCGTAGACCAACGGCAAAGCCGAGAGGGTTATTCGGACGATTATGGAAATGTGGCACGAAAAGCATAGTTTTGACAGTCCGGAACACCGGCAAAAGGAGCTGTGCCGATTTGTGAACTTTTATAACACTGTGAAGCCGCACGGGTCTGGGCGGCGATACGCCGTTTGAGGTTTTGCAGGCTTACTTTTCTCAACCTGTGGTGTAAACAATGCGGTTATTTTCTACAGCTGAGGTAGCCTAAAAATCTAAAACTTTGTCCCGTCCACCCCACCAAAGGAAACCCCATGCCCCTGCAATCCGGCGGCTACACCTTCAAGCCGCATGAAATGCCCTTTATGCCGGGTTCGCCCGCCTCGCCCGAGCATCCGAAAAAGCGGCGGCTCGCGTATCTTGCCATCGGTTTATTACTCGCGCTGTCGTCGGGCTTCCAAAACGGGCTGCTCACCGCCTCGCTGCCGCAGCTGCGCGGCGATTTGTCGCTCGATTTGCAGCAGGGCGGCTGGATTCAGGCGGCGTATTACATGGCTTACGCCTGCATGAGCATCCTCTTTTTCAAAATCCGCAAGGCGTATGGTTTGCAGCGTTTTGTCCGCATCACCCTGTTCGCCCAGCTTGCCGCCAGCCTACTGCAACTGGTTTATCACCATTACGAAGTGGAACTCATCGCGTGTGTTGCCGCCGCAATCGCCGCCAGCGGCCTGCTGGTGCTGTCGATTTACTACATGATGCAGGGCTTTACCGGCACGAAAAAGCTGGTCGGGCTGGTGTTCGGGCTGGGTCTGATGCAGGTCGGCACGCCGCTGGCGCAGAGCCTCGTGCCGCTGCTGTATGGCGACGGCGACCTCAACGGCGTGTTCGCCTTTCAGGCTACCCTCGCGCTCGCCTGCACCGCCTGCCTGTTCGCCCTGCCGCTGCCGCCCGGCATCACCGTGCGCAAATCGTTCACGCTGACCGACGCGCTCAGCTTTACCCTGTTCGCCTCCGGCATCGCGCTGTTGTGCGCCTTTCTCGTGCAGGGGCGCACGGTGTGGTGGACGACGCAGTGGCTCGGCTGGCTGCTCGCGGGCGGAGTGGGGCTGACGGGGCTGGCGTTGTACATCGAATCGACGCGGCACAAGCCGATGCTGGACTGGCACTGGATGACCGTGCCGCAAATCCTCATCTTCGCCGTGATGGGCGCGATGGCGCGGCTCTTGACCTCGGAGCAGACTGTCGGCGCGGCGGGGCTGATGGGCGCGGTGGGCGTGGGCAGCGCGCAGATGAGCACGTTTTACCTGATTGTTGCGGGCGGAATGCTGGCGGGTGTGGTCGGCAGCCTGATTTTGCTGGATATCAACGACATCCGCCGCCCCGTGATGGTTGCGCTCGCCTGTTTCGCCCTCGGTGCGTGGCTGGAAATCGGCGTAGGCATGCAGACCCGCCCCGCGCAACTTTATTTCAGCCAGTTTATCGTTGCCTTTGCCTCGCTGCTGTTTATGGGGCCGATGATGCTTGAAGGCGCACTGCGCGCGCTGGCGAAAAGCCCCGACCACATGATGAGCTTCTCCGCCGTGTTCGGCCTGTCGCAAACCCTCGGCGGGCTGGCGGGTGCGGCGGCATTCAGCGCGTTTTTAACTTACCGCACCCGCGACCACCTCGCCGCCATCGCGCAAAACCTGACCCTCTCCAACCCCGCGCTCGCCGCCGACATCCAGCGCAACGCCGCCGCCCTCTCCGCCACCCTCTCCGACCCGGTGCTGCTGCAAGGCCGCGCCGTCTCGCAAATCACCGCGCAGGCGGGCAAAGAAGCGTCGGTGGCGGCATACAGCGACCTGTTCGCGCTGCTGGCGGCGATGGCGGCGGTATCGACCCTCGTCGCCGTCGCCCTGTGGCTGTACCGCCGTTATTACAAGATTGATATTCTGGCGGCGGAGAAGGCGAAAGTGTTTGCGGCGTTGGGGAAATAGTGTTTCAGACGGCATTAAAGGCAGCCTGAAAACCACCGCACCAACCCATTAACCGAATCAACCCCCAAATCAACGGAAAGCAAAAAATGTCCCAACCCGACACCCCCGAACAACCCGACACCGAATCCCAAAAAACCGCCGTGCCGCAGCCCGAGATGCAGCCTGAAACGTTGTCTGAAACCCCGTCCGAGCCGCAAGAGCCCGCCCAATGGCAGCCTGAAAAACACCGTTTCGGCAGCATCGGCATACTCGCCGCCAGCGCAATCGGCGTGGTGTTTGCCCTGTATGCCTTCCGCCTGCCGCCCTTCGGCATGGGCGAGGTTTACACCAACAACGCCTATGTGCGCGGCAGCGTAACCGCCGTCAGCCCGCGCGTGGGCGGCTATGTGCAGAAAGTGCTGGTGCGCGATTTTGACAACGTAAAAGCAGGGCAGCCGCTGGTGGAAATCGACCCCGCGCCCTACCGCGCCAAAGTCGCCCAAGCCGAAGCTGGGCTGGCGGGGCAGCAGGCGGCGTTGAACAAAACCGCGCAGGACAAAGCCTCCGCCCTCGCCGTCTCCAAAGCCAACCAAGCCGCGATTGACAACGCCCGCGCCCAGCTTGACCGCGCCCGCCGCGAATGGCAGCGCATACAGGCGGTGAGTGCCGATGCCGTGTCGCAAAGCAGCCGCGATGCCGCGCAAACCGCCGTTAAACAAGCCGAAGCGGGCCTGAAACAGGCGCAGGGGAGCAATACGCCGTGGCGCAGCAGAACATCATCAACACGGGCGTAGGGCGCGAGGGCGCACAGGCGGGCATCGCCAACGCGCAAGCCCTGCTGGACTTGGCAAAACAGGATTTGGGACATACTGTGATTTACGCACCCGCCAGCGGCAAACTCAGCGAAGTCAGCGTAAAACAAGGGCAGCTTGTGAGCGCGGGCACGCAGCTGATGTCCGTCGTGCCGCCCGAACGCTGGATCATCGCCAACATCAAAGAAACCGATATGGCCAACGTGAAAATCGGGCAGAGTGCCAGCGTGAGTATTGACGCACTCGGCGGCAAGGCGTTCAGCGGCAAAGTCGCCGAAATCTCGCCCGCCACCGCTTCCGAATTCAGCCTGATTAAAGCCGACAGCGGCACGGGCAACTTCGTCAAAATCGCCCAACGCATCGCCGTAAAAATCGTATTTGACGCAGGGCAACAGGATTTGGAACGCCTCGCGCCGGGGATGTCGGCGGAAGTGAACATTGCTACGAAGTAAGGTAAAAGGCCGTCTGAAAAGTTTTCAGACGGCCTTTCAGACTGCTTTTTTTATTGAAGTAAAGCAAATCGGGCATTATCCGTGCATCAATTGCCCAACCCACTCAACAAAAAGCAGCCTCAAACTCCATTCCCCCATTTTCAGGCTGCCTTGTAAAATTCTATAATTACGCTTTTATGCCAAACCATTTATCTGCGAAAGTCCCACACCCAATTTGACGTTGCCGTCATCGGCGCAGGCCCGTCAGGCTCGGTTGCCTCCGCCCTGCTTAACAAACAGGGCTTCAAAGTATGCGCGCTGGAAAAACAGCATTTTCCGCGCTTTGTGATTGGCGAGAGCCTGCTGCCGCACTGCATGGAAATGCTGGAAGAAGCCGGTTTTGCCGATGCCGTGCGCGCCGAGAAAGGCTTTCAGTTTAAAAACGGCGCAGCGTTCGCATGGCGCATTTCACGCGCATCACCGACAACATCGCCGCCGAAGCCGATTTTGACCGCAACAAAATCCTGATTACCACCCACCCGCAGCACCGCGACGTATGGTTTTGGACAATCCCTTTCGGCGACAACACCTGCTCACTCGGCGTGGTCGGCACACCCGACAAACTGGCGGGCGATTCCGAAGCCGTGTTGAAACAAATAGTGGCAGAATGCCCCAATCTGGTTGAATTTTTTAAACATTCCGAATGGGAAAACGGCTTCCCCTACCGCAGCATCCAAGGCTATTCCGCCAATGTTAAAGCCCTGCACGGCAAACATTTCGCGCTGTTAGGCAACGCCGCCGAGTTTATTGACCCCGTGTTCTCATCGGGCGTAACCATCGCGCTGCATTCCGCCAAACTCGCCGCTGACCTGCTTGCCCGCCAGCTCAAAGGCGAAGCGGCAGACTGGCAGCGCGAGTTCGCCGAGCCGCTGATGGTGGGCGTAAACGCTTTTCGCACCTATGTGGACGGCTGGTACGACAACCGTTTCCAAAACGTGGTGTACGCACCCAACCGCGCGCCCGAAATCAGCCGCATGATTTCCGCCATTCTCGCGGGCTATGCGTGGGATACGGCAAACCCGTTTGTAGAAAAATCGGAACAGCGGCTGAACACGCTGGCGGAACTGGTGGGGGATTTGGCGTTTGAATAGGTGTTGATGTCGTCTGAAAACAGTTGCAGGTCGGGCATTGATGCCCGACAAACACCGACCTGTTTATCTTAAAATGAGACCTTTGCAAAATTCCCCAAAATCCCCTAAATTCCCACCAAGACATTTAGGGGATTTTGGGGAATTTTGCAAAGGTCTCAAAAGGAGAAGAAATATTACAAACAGCTGTTCCGTTAATTGAGCAAATTGATGAGTTATTTTTCGGAAAGTTGGATAACAACGAAGAACAATTTAAGCATTTTCTTGTTAGATTAAACAAAGAATAAGAATATTATTTATGGAGTTGTCAATTTTGATAGCTCCATACTACATTTGAAACTCAAAAATAGAGCATAGCTATAGAACAGAAATTTATTCAAGAGAATTATTTACACCAAAATATAGAAGTCCTCTGTTTTATTTTCAAAAAGTAAAACAGAGAACATAAATGGTTGGCTCTTGAAAGCAATGTGTAAAAATTTTACGTTAATATTGTAAAATATAATGATATAATTACTCTGTTATCGGGGTTATTTTTACGTATTTTTAAGAAAGTCATCAATATTTGATTGCAACAAGTTGAAATAATTAGAGTTTTATTTTTTCATTCTTTCCTTATATAGAAACAACCATTTTGAGTTACATAAACAACCCAACAATATTGCTTGATACAAACCGCCGAGGTTTGAGGATAGATTGGGTATCCGTATTGGATGAAAGCAATCCGTCAGACTTTGAAAGCCATTTACAAAAATGCTTTGAAATTTGACCGCGCTGTTATTGTAGATACCGTCTAAGAATAAAGGTCGTCTGAAACTTTAATTTCAGACGACCTTTCCACTTTTCAAACAACCGTCAAACTTCCTGGCGAGTAGGCCGGAAGATGATTTCGTTTATATCCACTTCCTCAGGTTGACTGATTGCGAACAGGACGGTGCGGGCAAAGCTGGAAGCGGGAATCTCATTGTGAGCATAGAAGTTTTCCATTGCGCCGCTAGCCATTTCAGAGCTGCTGCCATGCTTTAATTCGCTTTCAACTGCACCCGGACAGAGAATAGTAGTACGCAAGTTGTAAGGTTTAACTTCCTTGCGCAGGCTTTCAGAAATGGCGCGTACCGCGGTTTTGGTCGCAGAATAAACAGCACATAATGGCCCCCAAACGTGTCCGGCTACGGAAGAAACATTGATGATCTGACCGCTCTTTTGTGTTTTCATGGTCGGTAAAACGGCTGCAATGCCATGTAAGACGCCCTTAATATTGATGTCGATCATTTGATTCCATTCATCCACTTTCAATTCCTCCAATAAGGAAAGTGGCATGACACCCGCGTTGTTGAGCAATACGTCGATGCGGCTGTATAAATCCAACGCGCGTTGTGCCAAGGCTTGAACTTCGCCTAATTTAGTGACATCCGTTTGCACGCAGTGGTCGTGCGAGATGCCCAATTCGTCAGCAAGGACGTGCAGGCGGTCTAAACGGCGCGCGCCCAAGATGACTTTTGCGCCTGCCTGCACCAAATGGCGGGCGGTTTCCGCACCCAGCCCGCTGGATGCGCCGGTGATAATGACAACTTTGTTTGCTACGTTTTGCATAATATTCTCCTTAATTAATGGATAAAATATAATTGACCTTGATTGCCCCAATAGGTCGTCTGAACGGCGGTGAATTGCTTGTCAGCAACCATATCGGCGGCATGTTGCAGATAATCTTTGAAATGCGGCGTTTCACAGTGCGCCTGATAGGCGGCTTCGTCGGCGTAGATTTCAAAAAATATCCATTGGTTCGGCACGTCTTGTCGGGTGGCGGCATACATTGCCAACACTCCATGTTCCGCTTGCAGTGATTGCGCCATTTCCGCGCGGACGATTTTGCTGAATGCGGCGTTGTGTTCAGGTTTGACGGTAACGCTGACCAAACGGGCTTGCGTTGCGGCGGTCTGTTTTACCTTTTTATCGCCCAAGAATTGCGGTACCAACGCCATACGTTTTTTGTGATTGGTCAAAATCTCAGGCGATACTTTGACAAACGCCTGATATTGCGGCGAATTGCGGTGGATTTGATAAGCTGCGTCATCGGCGTAGATTTCCACCATATACGCCATTTCAGGATTGTCTTGCTGTTTCACGGAATACATGGCCAGCGTGCCTTTTTCATTGGCGATGGACGTGCCGATATTATGCTCGGCGACTTGGTCGTATTTCGCCGTTTTACCTTGCGCCACACCCAATTCAAAAAAATTCATCAAGGGCGCAGCCTGCGCGTTCAATGCCATGATTACCCCAAAAAGTGCGGTCTGTTTTTTCATCGTTTTTTTATTCAGGCTTTGAACTGTTCGATATTCGTTGCCACCATTTTTGGCGTGAATTCGTGAATGGCGTAATTTGCCAAATTCGGATAATAGGAATCTTCAGACAAAATGCGGTCTAATTCCGCGCGATTTTCCGTTTGGGCGATAATTACTCCGGCATGCTCGCGGTCGGTGAACGGGCCGACAATCAAGAAATTGCCTGTCTGATGGTATTTGGCAAACCATGCTGCATGTTTTGGAAATAGTTCCTCGTGTTGTTCTGGTGTAATGTCTTCGTTTACAGCAATGTCGATGATGTACATAATTTTTCCTCAATATTGAATGGATTTGTTGGGCGGACGTTCCTGCCCGCCGTTTCAGACGACCTTTGACGATTAAGCCGCAGCAGCTTTGATTTGAGCCACCAAACGCGCCGCGTGTTCGCGCGCCTGTTGTTTTTGGGCATTGACGGCTTCTTCGTTACCACGGTCGGCGTAGCCGATACCGCAGGTGTACACGGGTTGTTGATAATCCAGCCCACACAAGGCAGCGAAGGTTTCAAACTGCGGCAGATAGTCTTCCACCGAGTGTTTAAAGAAACCGTCTTTTTGATACAACGTAGCGGGCGCACCGGTAGTAAATGACACGATGAGCTTTTTGCCACCCAGTTTCGCGGTCGAGCCGTGCGCAAAACCGTGTACGAATACTTCGTCAATCCACAACTTCATCAAACCCGGCACCGAATACCATGAAAACGGGAATTGCAGCACAATCACATCGGCTTTCAGCAGCGCATCTTGTTCGGCGGCAATATCAAACCGACGGTTCGGATACAGCGCATCCAGTTTGCGGATTTCGGCTTGCGGTAGGGATTTTTCCACTTCCGCCAAAATTTCGGCATTGGCCAGGGAATGTTGCAAATCGGGGTGTCCGGAAATAATCAGGATGTTCTTCATGTTTGGTTTCCTTGTAGGGGTTTAACGGAAAAATTTTTTTAAGCTTTATCGCTTGCTGATGGAGTGTATTATACGTAGAATAATTATTATGATTAGACGCACAATTTCTAAATTACTTTTAGGTAAAATCTAATAATTGGTAATTCATTCTATAGGTAACTAATCACTGACAATGATAGTCAAGAGACGGCAGAACCGTTAAAATACGCAAATTTTATTGCCTTATTTCAGAAGGACAACATCATGCCCAACCAACCAACCAACCAACCAACCAACCAACCAACCAACCAACCAACCAACCA
>CALDNV010000287.1:0-4292 GCA_937914605.1 uncultured Neisseria sp. | reverse complement strand
GTACTGTCTGCGGCTTCGTCGCCTTGTCCTGATTTAAATTTAATCCACTATACTTGAAACTGGTTTTTCAGACGACCTTCGATACTTGATAGGTCGTCTGAAAAACCAATCTTTCGATTGGTTGTGGAAGAAAGCCACTGTTGTCCTTGCATCAGCCGGAACAGCAGTGGCTTTTTTCTGTCTCTACGCCGAGATGACTGGATTAGTAGCCGCCTTTACCTGCAGATGCTGCGGAAGCAGGAGCTGCTGCTGAAGCAGCCGGAGCTGAAGCGGCAGGGGCTGAAGCTGCACCGCTACCTGCATAGGCTTTGTCTTCCAGTTTTTTGGTCATGATTTCAGGGTTCTCTGCGCCCTCTACTTTCAATTGACCCAAAGCACCTTTGTTGAACGCACGGAAGAGAGAGTGGTCAACCACAGTGTAGCTGCCCGGGATGTCGGCTTTAAATTCGATAATCGCTGCACCACCGGCAGGAATCAGGGTACTTTGTACGTTTTCGTTGATCAGTTTGCCAGCTTCTACGTAAACTTTGTCGAAGATCTCACCGATAACGTGGAAGGAAGATACCAAGTTAGGACCACCGTTACCCACGTACATACGAACGGTTTCGCCTGCTTTGGCTTTCAGGGCGTTGTCGCCGGCGATAGCGCCTACGTGACCGTTAAATACAACGTATTCAGGTTGCTCGGCGATGGCTTTGTCCATATCGAACGGTTGCAGGCCTTGCGCACCTTTTTTACCTTTGGTGTAGAAGTCGCCTTGTACGATGTAGAACTCTTTGTCCACTTTAGGCAGACCTTCTTTAGGTTCAACCAAGATCAGACCGTACATACCGTTGGCAATGTGCATACCGACAGGGGCAACGGCACAGTGGTAGATATACAGACCGGGTTGCAGGGCTTTGAAGCTGAATGTAGAAGTACGGCCCGGAGCAGTGAAGCTGGCTTCTGCACCACCGCCTGGACCGGTTGCAGCGTGGAAGTCAACATTGTGCGGTACGGTAGAAGACGGGTTGTTAGAGAATTCGACTTCTACGGTATCGCCTTCGCGTACGCGGATCATGCGGCCCGGAACGTCGCCGTTAAATGTCCAGTAGTGGTATTCCACGCCATCGTCCATTTTCATGGTTTTTTCGACGGTTTCCATTTTCACGCGGACACGTGCAGGATGGTCGCGGTCGATGGCAGGCGGAACTTCAGGAGCGTGGGTAGTTACCGCGTCGATAACAGGCAGCTCGGCAGCGGGGGTTTCGGCAGCAGCTTGAGCACCGGAAGCAGGAGCCTCGGAAGCTGCAGGAGCGGAAGCGGAAGCGGTTTGCTCGGCAGGTTTTTGGGCAGCTTGCTCACCACAGGCGGCTAAAGCAAAAACTGAAGCAATGATTGCAGCTAAAGCTTGGCGTTTCATAGTTGTCATTTCCTTTAATAACTATTTTAAGAAGGTCAGGGTATATTTTTTCAACCTTTGTCGTCCGCGGCATACCGCTTTCGGCTCTTTCAAACTGCCTTATTCCGGGTCGTCTGAAAGGCATCTCTTGTGAACTTTTGTAGGATTATGTAGGTGGTTTTACCGCTATATCTTGACCTAAATCAATTAATTCATCAAAGATGAACTTTTACTACCTATTTTACTACTTAATAACTAGATAAAACTACATCAAATCATCTATTATTGCTCACATGTTTTATCCAATTCTTTACAAAAATGCCACCGTATTTTTGATAATAAGAATTATTATTGACTATATATCTGTTTTTTAAAGATTGTTGTTAAGAGAATATTTCTTTTGCCTGAAAAGAGTGCTACAATCTTTAACATTCATATAGTATGAATTTATAAGCAACCACTTTTTACCAAAATAAGGAGTTCTGAAATGGGACAGTACAAGAAGCTATGGTACTTGCTGTTTGCCGTCCTGGCAGTCTGCTTTACCATTCTTGGCTACATGGGCAGCGAGGTTTATAAAAAAGCCCCGCCTTACCCTGAAAGAGTCGTTTCGGCATCAGGCACTCAGCTGATGACCAAAGACGATATTTTGGCAGGTCAGTCTGCCTGGCAAACCACCGGCGGTATGGAAGTCGGTTCCGTATTGGGACACGGCGCATACCAAGCTCCGGACTGGACAGCCGACTGGCTGCACCGCGAGCTTGTCGCATGGTTGGATTTGACTGCGCAAGAGACTTACGGCAAAAAATTCAACGAAGTTTCTCCTGAAGAACAAGCCGTACTGAAAACCCGCCTTGCCGACGAATACCGCAACCAAAGCCGTATTAAAGAAGACGGCAGCGTCGTTATCAGCGATACCCGTGTCAAAGCCATTGAGAGTATCCTGCCTTACTACCACGGCGTATACAGCGATGATCCCGCCCTTCAGAAAACACGCGAACACTTCGCAATGAAAAACAACACATTGCCAAGTAAAGAAGCGCGTGAAAAACTGTTCAACTTCTTCTTCTGGACTTCATGGTCTGCCTCGACCAACCGTCCTGACGAAACTTTCACCTACACCAACAACTGGCCGCACGAGCCTCTGATCAACAACGTGCCGACTACTGAAAACTACATGTGGTCGTTCACCAGCGTTGTCCTGCTCTTGATGGGTATCGGCCTGCTGATGTGGGGTTACTCCTTCCTGACCAAACACGAAGAAGTAGAAGTTCCGACTGAAGACCCGATTTCCAAAGTACAGCTGACTCCTTCCCAAAAAGCATTGGGCAAATACGTCTTCCTGACAGTCGCCCTGTTTGTGGTACAAGTGTTGCTGGGCGGCCTGACCGCGCACTACACCGTCGAAGGTCAAGGCTTCTACGGCATCGACGAAGCACTCGGCTTCGAAATGTCCGACTGGTTCCCTTACGCATTGACCCGTACTTGGCACATCCAATCTGCCATCTTCTGGATTGCAACCGGCTTCCTGACAGCAGGTCTGTTCCTGGCTCCGATTGTTAACGGTGGCAAAGATCCCAAGTTCCAACGCGCCGGCGTAAACTTCCTGTACATCGCCCTGTTTATCGTAGTCGGTGGTTCTTACGCAGGTAACTTCTTCGCCCTGACCCACGTCATTCCGCCTAAATTCAACTTCTGGTTTGGACACCAAGGTTACGAATACCTCGACTTGGGCCGTTTCTGGCAACTCCTGCTGATGGTCGGCCTGCTGTTGTGGCTGTTCCTGATGCTGCGCTGTACCGTTTCCGCCTTTAAAGAAAAAGGCGTGGACAAAAACCTGCTGGCAATCTTCGTTGCCTCCATGGTCGGTGTAGGCGTGTTCTACGCGCCCGGTCTGTTCTACGGCGAAAAATCCCCGATTGCCGTGATGGAATACTGGCGCTGGTGGGTGGTTCACCTGTGGGTAGAAGGCTTCTTCGAAGTATTCGCTACCGCAGCCTTCGCCTTCATCTTCTACAACATGGGCTTCGTCCGCCGCAGTACCGCTACTGCCTCCACTCTGGCTGCCGCCGCCATCTTCATGTTGGGCGGTATCCCGGGTACGTTGCACCACCTGTACTTCTCCGGCTCTACCTCCGCCTCTATGGCAATCGGTGCCTGCTTCTCCGCATTGGAAGTCGTACCGCTGGTATTGCTGGGTCGTGAAGCTTACGAACACTGGTCTTACCAACACCTGTCCGAATGGGCGAAACGCCTGCGTTGGCCGCTGATGTGCTTCGTAGCAGTCGCCTTCTGGAACATGATCGGTGCCGGCGTATTCGGCTTCCTGATTAACCCGCCGATTTCCCTGTTCTACATCCAAGGTCTGAACACTACCGCAGTTCACGCACACGCAGCCTTGTTCGGTGTGTACGGTTTCTTGGCACTGGGCTTCGTATTGCTGGTTGCCCGCTACCTGAAACCAAACGCAAAATTCGACGACAAACTCATGACTTGGGGCTTCTGGCTGCTCAACGGCGGCTTGGTCGGCATGATCGCCATCAGCCTGCTGCCTGTCGGCGCCATTCAAGCATACGCCTCCATCACTCATGGTCTGTGGTATGCCCGTAGCGAAGAATTCCTGCAAATGGAAATCCTCGACACCCTGCGCTGGGTACGCACAGCAGCCGACTTGATCTTCATCGGCGGTGCAATCTGCGTAGCCATCCAAGCAACCAAAATCGTATTCAGCCGCGATAAATAAATCCTAGCTTGAATGCAATCAAAAGGTCGTCTGAAATTTTCAGACGACCTTTTTTGATGCCTACCTACTTTCATTTCAGCAACAGCCCATCCCCGTTTAACCGCCATACGCACAGAATATAGTGGATTAAATTTAAATCAGGACAAGGCGACGAAGCCGCAGACAGTA
>CALDNV010000286.1:0-4294 GCA_937914605.1 uncultured Neisseria sp. | reverse complement strand
TCTAAGGTGCTGAAGCACCAAGTGAATCGGTTCCGTACTATCTGCACTGTCTGCGACTTCGTCGCCTTGTCCTGATTTAAATTTAATCCACTATAAAGCCGCTATCGGAGCATGGATTCCGTTTTCAGACGACCTTCAACGCTTCTTCTGCCCGCAGCAAGGCGGTCTGCTCGTCGGCTTCGACGATGTAGTTCACGCCCAGCGCTGGAGCGAGTTTGGACGATTGTTCGCGGAAGAAAGCCAGTTGCGCCGCGTCGGGTTCGATGAGGAGCATGGCGGCGCAGCATTCGGCGAGCTGCGGCCGGTGTGCCTTTATCCATTCGATGTAGGTTTTGCGGTCGGCAATGCGCTGTTCGTCGCTCACCTGTCGCCGCATGGGGGTGCAGACGGTGGCAAAGCGGCGGTTTTGGTTTAACAGGGTTTCGAATTCGGCCAGCCAGTCGGCGAAATCGGCGACGTGGGTCAGGTCGGTCAGGTAGATGGTGCCTTCGGGCAGGGTTTTGGCGGGGGTGAAGTAGTGCATGGGGTTCCTTTGGGTGTTTTGGGGGTTGGGCGCAGGTTGGATATTGTTGATGATTAGACTTCTTGTGCCGTCATTAGCTTACGCAAGTCCGCTTCGCTACCCCCGCGCAGGCGGGAATCCAGACTCATCCGCACAGAAACTTATCGGATAAAGAAGTGCCTTCGAGTCTCCATTCTGGATTCCCGCCTGCGCGGGGGTAGCGAAGCGGACTTGCGTAAGCTAATGACGGCAGTCGGTTGTTACGGCCGTTTCAGACGACCTTCGTTATTCCAGTAACCGTAGGTATAGGACATTGATGCCCGACCTACGATCGTTTCAGACGGCCTCCATCATTTCAGCTTCGCCTAAAACTTCCATTCCGCGCTCACGCCCACGCTTCTGGGGCGTTGGTAGAGTGCGTCTTGGCGGTCGGCGCTGGAAATGAATATGGGGCGGCGGCGGTTGAGCACGTTGTCGGCGTAGAGTGAGACGCGGCCTTGTTTGAAGTTGTAGGCGGTGTAGAGATTGACTTGGTTGTATGCGCCGATTTTGCCCGATTCGGCATTATCGGCGGCGGAGTAGTAGCCGCCGTAGAAGCGCACGTCGCCGCCGGCTTCCCAGCCTTTGTCGTTCAGGTATTTCACGCCGATGTTGGCGGTGTATTTTGGCGCGCGGCCGAGTTTGTTGCCTTCGATGCCGCTGTCGGGATAGCTTTTGATTTTGGTGTTGAGCAGCCCCAGTCCGGTGGTGAGTTTCAGGCTGTCGGTGGCCTGCCAGTCGGCGGCGAGTTCCGCGCCGTAGGTGTGGACTTTTTTGGCGTTGCGGATGACGACGGAGTTGGTGCCGAGATAGAAGGGAAGCTGCATGTCGCGGTAGTGGTTCAGGAACAGGTTGCCGGAGAGTTGCAGGCGGCGGTCTGCGCTGCGCCAGCGGGTGTACCACTCGTAGTTGTTCACATATTCGGGTTCATAAGTGTAGGTTACGACGGGGCGGCCGAAGGTGATGCCCGCGCCGCCGGGGTTGTAGCCGCGCGCGGCTTTGATGCCGCTGACCCATTGGTCGGTGGGTTTGAAAGCGATGTCGATTTTGGGCAGGAACACGGTCTGGCCTTTGTCTAAATCAAGGTGCAGCGCGCCGCTGCCGCCGCTTCGTTTGTGCGTTTCTTTTTCAATGCGGGCGGCGGCCGTGATGTCCCATTTTTCGCTGGGGCTGTATGTGGTTTCGGCAAACAGGGCGCGCACGCTGTTGCGGTCGTCAAAGGTGTTGCGGCCACCGACGCTGCGGATATCTACCCATTCGTCTTGTTTGCTGCGGAAGTAGTGTAGTCCGGCAAGGCCTTTCAGACGGCCTTTGTTGGAAAAATGTAATACCGGCTCCCATTGCAGTTCACGGCCTTTGAGTTCGGCGGGCACGCCTTGCGGGCTGATGGTCATCGGCAGGTGCAGCCGCTCGTTGTGGTAGCGGCCGTAAACCAGTTTGTTTTCCAGTTTCAGATAGTCGTTAAGCTGCCACGATACGTCCCAGATGCCCGATGTCGAGCCGGTTACGAACACGGGCTTTTCTTTTAAAAAACGGCGGCTGGCGGTGTTGCCCATGATTTCGTTTTGCGGCGCGCGCGAACGGATGTGGTTCAGCGTCAGGCGGCTGTAAAAATCGGGATGGTTTTCGGGCGTGAGCAGGAGTTTGAAGCGCACGTTGGTGTTTTCCACGCGGCGCGGGTTGCCGGTCGGCTCGTAGGATACGAACGGCTCGTAACTTTCGCGTTGCTGCCGCTCCGCGCTCAATCTGAAGGCAAGGTTGTTTTTCACAATCGGGCCGGACACTACGCCGGCGACATTACGCGTTTTCTGGTTGCCCAAACCCAAGCGCAGCGCGCCTTCCCATTCGTCGGTCGGATCTTTAGAACGCATCACCACCGCGCCAGCCACCGCGTTCTGCCCGCGTACATGGCTTTGCGGCCCGCGCAATACTTCCACCTGCTGCATGTCCCACAGCGACTGCGTGCCGAAGGCGAATTCATTGTAAGTGGCGGAGCGGCCGTCTATGGACAGGTTCAGGCGCGGCCGCGTGCCCGCGAAAAACGCCACTGCGCCGACAGCGGGGCCGGAGCCGTCCACGCCGCGCACGGTCGGCAAATCGTTGCCGCTGCCCAAGTCCACCGTGTTCACGGTCTGTTTGAGCAGGTCGGTCGCGGAAAGGTTGTGGCCGCTGCGGTCGATGTTGGGCGTGGTGAAAACGCGGTTGGACGTGGCAGTTTCAAAGCCGCTGCGGTTGGTGCGTTCGCCGGTTACGACGACTTCTTCCAACTGCACCTGTTCCGCATCTTGCGCCGCATCGGCGGCATAAATCCATTCGGAGGCAAAGGCGGCGGCAAGCAGCAGCGGCAGGCGGCGGAGGGCGGGTTTCTGCATTTCCTTATCCTTTCAGACGGCATACGTCGGGGCGGATTGAACATCAGACAATCCAACCGCTCCGTCGATATGCAAATATTTGTTGTTTACACATTTACATAAAACAAACTATTAATGTAAAGTATAAGAAACAAAAAACAGGAATGCAAGTGTTTATCATTCACTTTACTTCCCCCTTTTTATAGTGAACCATCTAAAAACAATTCCCTCTCCCGTTCGGCGGGAGAAGGTTGGGGGAGGGCGATTCTGCGACCTTTATGAATTTGGCTTGCCAAGTATCCGACAGCCCTCATCCGTAGGGCAGAGAGGAGGGACAGGGAAAGAGGTCGTCTGAAACGCCGCCGTATTGCCATTGCCGTCGTGGGGAAATATGATGCGTATCCGACTTGCGGATAACTTTAATGAAAACCCTTTATGAACAAAATCAAGACCTTTCTACCGTCATGACCGCCAGCAAACAACAAACCATCGCCGACACCGCCCGCCGCCTGTTCCACGAACACGGCTTTTCCGCCGTATCCGTAGGCGGAATCTGCGCCGAGGCCGCCGTCAGCCGCGTTACCTTTTACAAATATTACAGCGGTAAAAACGCGCTCTTGCAGGAAATCGTTACCAAACAGAAAAACCGCGTCCGTGCCGAATTCGAAAACCTGCTCGCACGGCAATGCAGCCTGCGTGAAGCCGCTGAAGCCGTGTTCGCCCTGCAACGGCAGTCGTTCGACGAGCTTTATTCCGCCGCCTTTCTGCGCGATATTGAAGAAAATACCGATTTGGAGCTGGAGCGGTTTTTCCATGAGTTGAACGAAGAAAAATACGCCTTTATGCGCGGTTTCTTCCATACCCTGCAACAACGCCGCCTGATCCAGCCCGATTTGCCGGTGGAACTCATCGACCTGTTCATCCGTCAGGCGGATATATTGATGCGCCATCCGCAACTGGCCGCGCTTTATGCCGCTGCGCCGCAAAAGCTGCCTCAAGACGTATTGGGATTGCTGCTGCACGGCTTGGCGGGAGAAGAAGGAAGGAACGAGGGAGGGGATTGAGTTTTTTGGCGAAGGTGAAAGAGATTCGCTGCATTTCTCATAAAACGTCGTCTGAAAACGAATTGTCGATTTTCAGACGACGTTTTGATTAGATTGCACTAGATTGGCACTAGGAGCTGCATGGGTTTGCCCTGAGGCAGGCAAATCAGGCAGGGAATGATTTAGCGAATTTGTCGGCGGAACATATGCAGGCACATGCTGCGGTATTGGACGGAATCGGGCGATTTCAGACACAAATTGGACACAATTGCGACATGAAAAAATACCTTGCTTACGCAAGGCATTGATTTGATTGGTGGGTCCGGTGGGGTTCGAACCCACGACCAAGGGATTATGAG
>CALDNV010000285.1:0-7429 GCA_937914605.1 uncultured Neisseria sp. | reverse complement strand
GGATGTATGCCAATGGGAAAGGAGTCCTTCAAAACCTTGTACAGGCAGAGCAGTGGTATCGTAAGGCTGCAGAACAAGGGATTGCGGAAGCCCAATATAATTTGGGTGTGATGTACGACAATGGGCAAGGTGTTCGTCAGAACTATAAGATTGCCAAAGAGTGGTTTGGTAAGGCTTGTGATAATGGAATACAGCTAGGTTGCGATGCTTACCGAGAATTGAATCAGGCAGGATATTGAATCTTTATCCCAAGGTCGTCTGAAATACATATACAAACCCAAAAACCTTCTGAATAAAAACAGGATTTTGAGATGAACACCTTTTTGAAAAACATGATGCTTGCCTTGCTGTCTTTGGGCATAGTGCAAGCAGTTTGGGCGGATGATGTTCCTGACTTGCAGAAAACCTTGCAATCGGCGAGACAGGGGAATGCCGCTGCCCAATTCAATTTGGGTTTAATGTATGATAAAGGGCAGGGCGGTGTTCGCCAAGACCATGCCGAAGCGTTCAAATGGTATAGCCAAGCGGCGAAACAGGGATTTGTCCTGGCCCAATACAATTTGGGTGTGATGTATGATAGGGGGCTGGGCGTGCGTAAAGATTACGCACAGGCAGTCAAATGGTACCGCCAAGCGGCACAACAGGGATTTGCCCAAGCCCAATATAATTTAGGTGTGATGTATTACGACGGGCTGGGCGTACGCAAAGATTATTCACAGGCGGCCAAATGGATGCGCCAAACGGCACAAAAGGGCAATGCCAGAGCCCAATACAATTTGGGTGTAATGTATGCCGAAGGGCAGGGGGTTCGCCAAAATCTGAAAGTTGCCAAAGAGTGGTTCGGTAAAGCATGTAATAACGGCAATCAGTCAGGCTGCGACAATTACCGCCGTTTGAAATCGGGTTATTGAACGGTTTATGAAATACCGTCTGAAAAAACTTAGGACAAAACCAAAATGACTTTCCAAAACAAAAAAATCCTCGTCGCCGGACTCGGCGGCACGGGTATTTCTATGATTGCCTATCTGCGCAAAAACGGCGCGGAGGTGGCCGCTTATGATGCGGAGCTGAAACCGGAGCGCGTGTCGCAAATCGGTAAGATGTTTGACGGGCTGGTGTTTTACACGGGTCGTCTGAAAGATGCGCTGGACAACGGTTTCGATATTTTGGCGCTTAGTCCCGGCATCAGCGAGCGGCAGCCGGATATCGAGGCGTTCAAGCAAAACGGCGGGCGCGTGTTGGGCGACATCGAATTGCTGGCGGACATTGTGAACCGTCGCGGCGACAAGGTAATTGCGATTACCGGCAGCAACGGCAAAACCACGGTAACGAGCCTGGTCGGCTATCTCTGTATCAAGTGCGGGCTGGATACCGTCATCGCCGGTAATATCGGTACGCCGGTTTTGGAGGCGGAATTGCAGCGCGAAGGCAAAAAGGCGGACGTGTGGGTGTTGGAGCTTTCCAGCTTCCAACTGGAAAACACCGAAAGCCTGCGCCCGACTGCGGCGACGGTGCTGAACATTTCCGAAGACCATCTCGACCGCTACGACGACTTGCTCGACTACGCGCATACCAAAGCCAAGATTTTCCGTGGCGATGGCGTGCAGGTTTTGAATTCAGACGACGTGTTCTGCCGAGCCATGAAGCGCGCCGGGCGCGAGGTGAAATGGTTTTCGTTGGAACACGAAGCCGATTTTTGGTTGGAACGCGAGACAGGTCGTCTGAAACAAGGCGATGAAGATTTGATTGCCACGCAAGACATCCCGCTGCAAGGTCTGCACAACGCCGCCAACGTTATGGCAGCCGTTGCCTTGTGCGAAGCCGTCGGTTTGCCGCGCGAAGCATTGCTTGAGCACGTCAAAACCTTCCAAGGCCTGCCGCACCGCGTGGAAAAAATCGGCGAGAAAAACGGCGTGGTGTTTATCGACGACAGCAAAGGCACGAACGTCGGAGCGACTGCCGCCGCGATTGCCGGTTTGCAAAATCCGCTCTTCGTGATTTTGGGCGGCATGGGCAAAGGGCAGGACTTCACGCCCCTGCGCGACGCGCTTGCCGGCAAGGCAAAAGGCGTGTTCCTGATCGGCGTCGATGCGCCGCAAATCCGCCGCGATTTGGACGGCTGCGGTCTGAATATGACCGACTGCGCCACTTTGGAAGAGACGGTTCAGGCGGCATACGCCCAAGCCGAAGCGGGCGATATCGTGCTGCTCAGCCCCGCCTGCGCGAGCTTCGATATGTTTAAAGGCTATGCACACCGTTCGGAAGTGTTTATCGAAGCGTTTAAGGCTTTGTGAGGCCGTCTGAAACATGAAAAGAGGGTTGAAAATCAGTTTGGCGGCGGTTTTGCTTTTGACAGTCGCTGCCGGAGTGGTTTGGTATTCCATGCCCATCCGTTCCGAGCAGACCGTTGCGACATCAGGCGAGTCGACCGTTGCCGAGCCAAGCGAAACGCCGCTTCCCGAAAATGCCGTTATCGACAGATTGGTCGTGCATAAAAGCCAGCGCACCATGTCGGCGTACTCGAAAGGCAAGTTGCTGAAAACCTATCCCATTGCGCTGGGCAAGCAGCCTGTCGGGCATAAACACTTTGAAGGCGACGGCAAAACGCCCGAAGGGAAATACCGCATCAACGATCGCAATCCCAACAGCGCATACCATAAAAACCTCGGCGTTTCCTACCCTAACGACGCCGACAAAGCCTACGCGGCGGCACAAGGCAAAAGTCCGGGCGGGCTGATTAAAATCCACGGTATCAAAAACGGCTGGGGTTCCATCGGCAAAAGGCATCTGCAAAGGGACTGGACCGACGGCTGCATCGCGGTAACGGACGAGGAAATCGACGAACTCTACCGCAGCGTGAAACACAACGCGGAAATTGAAATTCTGCCGTAAGCCTCGTGTGCCATTGCCTCAAAGGTCGTCTGAAAACGTCAAGGCAGTTTCAGACGACCTTTTTGCTGCAACGGCAAACTTGTTCTTTTCCTTTAACCCGTGTTACTGTTTCTTAAAGTTTGCCTATGCGGGCAAACGGCGAGGCGGCGGGCAGCCATGCCTGACCGAAAAAACGTGTGTTCATCAATCCGAAAGGAAAACCCATGAATTTTCAAGACTACATCCGTTACGATGCCGTCGGTTTGGCAGAGCTGATCCGCAAAAAAGAAGTCTCCGCCGATGAAGTGTTGCAGGCTGCTTTAAACCGCTTGGACGAAGTCAACCCCAAGCTCAATCTGTTGGCGCATGATTTGCGCGAACACGCTGCGGCGTGGCAGGGGTCGTCTGAAAATGCCGATATGCCGCTGGCGGGCGTGCCGTTTTTGCTCAAAGACCTGCTGGCGGATTGGGAAGGCGCGCCGACATGGTCGGGTTCGCGCATGATGCAGTATTACATTGCCAAGCAAAACAGCGATTTGACCCAAGCCTATCTTGATGCGGGGCTGCGCGTGTTCGGCAAAACCACCACGCCCGAATGGGGCGCGTATGCCGTTACCGAAACCGAAATTTACGGCATCACGCGCAATCCGTGGAATTTGGACTACACCGCAGGCGGCAGCAGCGGAGGCGCGGCAGCGGCAGTGGCTTCGGGCGTCATACCCGCAGCGCACGGCAGCGACGGCGGCGGTTCCATCCGCTTACCCGCACACAACTGCGGCGTGTTCGGGCTGAAACCCACGCGCGGCCGCAGCAGTTACGCGCCGAACGCATCGGAGGCATGGCAAGGCTTGGTATGCGACCATGTGTTGACCCGCAGTGTACGCGACAGCGCGGTTTTGCTGGACATCGCCGCCCAAACCCAAGCCCGCGCCCTGTATGCTTGCCCGCCGCCGCCCGAAAACGGTTTTGCAGACAGCCTGAAACAAGAAACAGGTCGTCTGAAAATCGCTTTTTGGAAGCAGACATGGTTTGGCGGCGGCAACGACGAAGGCACGGAAGCCGCGTTCGCCCATAGTTTGAAACTGATGCAAGACGCGGGACACGAATTGGAAGAAGCCACGCCCGATTTTGCGCCGCCCGAACAGCTCAACCGCGCCGCCCGCATCATCGTCATGGGCGAAACGGCAAAACTGTTCTACCAATATCAATACGAAACCGGACAAAAACTGCCGCACTGCCTGCTTGAACCGACAACGTGGGCAATGATTGTGCAGGGGCGGCAAATCAGTGCGGGCGAAATGGCATGGGCGCGCGACGTGATGCTGGCGCAGGAACGTGCCGCCAAAGCATTTTTCACGCGCTACGATGTGTTGATGACGCCCGTCTGCCCGCGCACCACGCCGAAAATCGGCGAGATGATGCCGCCGCCCGCCGCACAAAAAGCCATGCGCCTGCTGTTCGGCACGCTGCGTTTGGGTTTTCTGTTGAAACACAACCCGTTTTTAGAAAAAGAAGCCGCCGCCGCGCTGCAATACGTCGGCTATACGTCGCCGCTGAACATGAGCGGCAACCCCGCCATGAGTGTGCCGCTCTACCGGCATAACGGACTGCCCGTCGGTACCCAGTTCGCCGCCGCACACGGGCGCGAAGACACGCTGCTCCGCCTCGCCGCGCAGTTGGAACAGATACAGCCGTGGGCGGAAATACCGCAGTTGGCGTAGGGTTTGCATTGGATAAAAAGCGGTCTGTTTGCCTGAGGAAAAGATTGAGATAAGGTCGTCTGAAAACATCAAAACGTTTCAGACGACCTTTTTTGCGTGTGTGATGGGTAGGGGAGGGCGCAAAGAACGCCGGAATCCGATTGTCTTTAAAGAATCTGAATTGTTGCTTTGGCAAGAAACCTTTAGAATGACGTTTTTCTGATTCACGCTATTTTTTCAGACGACCTTCGATGTTCCGATTAGGCGGAGGGGCGTCTGAAACGCTTTGTTCTGGTTGTTTCGGGGCGGATTTTTCCGTCTGCCCCCATACGGATGTTTTTCATGATTAGTCTTTCCAAACTTCTCGACCGCCCGATTTCTTTGGACGGTCGGAAATTCGATGTGTCACTGTTGTGGATGGTCGTTTTGATGACCGCCTTCAGTTTGGTGATGATTTATTCTGCGTCGATTGCCTATGCCGCGTCCGAAGGCGGCAATCAGTTTTCTTTTGTCAGCAAGCAGGCGATGTTTGTCGGTGCGAGCGTATTGGGCTGCCTCGGGCTGTCGCTGTTGAGCATGAGCTTTTGGCGGAAAATCATTCCGTTTTATTTTGCTTTTTCCGCGATTTTGCTGGTGGTCGTGTTGTTTGTCGGCCGTGAAATCAACGGGGCGACGCGTTGGATACATATCGGGCCGCTCAATCTTCAGCCGACCGAGTTGTTCAAGCTGGCGACGGTTTTGTATTTGTCCAGCCTGTTCACGCGGCGCGAGGAAGTTTTGCGCAGTATGGACTCTTTGGGTTTGAAGCCGCTGTTTGTCGGTTTGTTCAATGCTTTTATGTGCCCGTTCAGCAAGGAAGCGCGTCAGAAAACTTGGCAGAAGCTGAAGAAGTTTAAAAACATCCTGCTGCCTATCGTGATGATTGCGCTGGGTTTGGTTTTTGTCATGGCGCAACCTGATTTCGGCTCGTTTGTCGTGATTGTGTCGATTACGATGGGTATGCTGTTTTTGGCGGGTTTCCCGTGGAAATATTTTGCTGTCTTGGTACTGAGCGTGCTGGGGGGGATGGGTGTGATGATTTTGGCGGCACCCTACCGTATGGCGCGCGTGTCGGCATTCTTGGACCCTTGGGGTGATCCTTTGGGCAAAGGTTATCAGTTGACGCATTCGTTGATGGCGATTGCGCGCGGCGAATGGTTCGGTCAGGGCTTGGGCGCGAGTTTGGAAAAACGCTTCTACCTGCCCGAGGCGCATACCGACTTTATCTTTGCCGTCATCGGCGAGGAATTCGGGTTTGTGGGGATGTGTATTTTGGTGTTCTGCTACGGCTGGCTGGTGATGCGCGCATTCTCCATCGGCAAGCAGGCGCGTGATTCCGGACTGACGTTCAGCGCGTATGTCGCCAACGGCATCGGTATTTGGATAGGGATTCAAAGTTTCTTCAATATCGGCGTCAACATCGGTATCCTGCCCACCAAAGGCCTGACTTTGCCGTTGATGTCTTACGGCGGTTCGGCGGTTGCCGTTATGCTGGTGTGCGTTACCTTATTGTTGCGCGTCGATTATGAAAACCGCAAAAAAATGCGCGGTTACCAAGTGGAGTAAATCATGGGCGGTAAAACTTTCATGCTGATGGCGGGCGGTACCGGCGGCCATATTTTCCCTGCGCTGGCGGTGGCGGATTCATTGCGCGCGCGCGGCCATCATGTGATTTGGCTGGGCAGCGAAGGCTCGATGGAAGAGCGCATCGTGCCTCAATACGACATCCTGCTCGAAACGCTGGCGATTAAAGGCGTGCGCGGCAACGGCATCAAACGCAAGCTGATGCTGCCGTTTACTTTGTATAAAACCGTCCGCGAAGCGCAGCGGATTATCCGCAAACACCGCGTCGAGTGCGTCATCGGTTTCGGCGGCTTCGTTACCTTCCCCGGCGGCTTGGCGGCGAAGCTCTTGGGCGTGCCGATTGTGATTCACGAGCAAAACGCCGTGGCTGGTTTGTCCAACCGCCAATTGTCGCGCTGGGCGAAGCGGGTGTTGTACGCCTTCCCGAAAGCGTTCAGCCACGAAGGCGGTTTGGTCGGCAACCCCGTCCGCGCCGATATTGCCAACCTGCCCGCGCCTGCCGAGCGTTTCCAAGGGCGTGAAGGTCGTCTGAAAATCTTGGTGGTCGGCGGCAGTTTGGGTGCAGACGTTTTGAACAAAACCGTACCGCAGGCTTTGTCTTTTCTGCCCGACGATGTGCGTCCGCAGATGTACCACCAATCGGGTCGGGGCAAACTGGGCAGCTTGCAGGCGGATTACGACGCGCTGGGCGTAAAAGCCGAATGCGTGGAATTTATTACCGACATGGTGTCCGCCTACCGCGATGCCGATTTGGTGATTTGTCGTGCCGGCGCGCTGACGATTGCCGAGTTGACGGCAGCGGGGCTGGGCGCGCTACTGGTGCCGTATCCTTACGCCGTCGATGACCATCAAACCGCCAATGCGCGTTTTATGGTGCAGGCGGAGGCGGGGCTGCTGTTGCCGCAAGCCCAGTTGACAGCGGAAAAACTCGCCGAAATCCTCGGCGGCTTAAACCGCGAAAAATGCCTCAAATGGGCGGAGAACGCCCGCACATTGGCACTGCCGCACAGCGCGGACGATGTGGCGGAAGCCGCCATCGCGTGTACGGCATGATGACATAATGTGATGAGCGAAACAGAGGTCGTCTGAAAACCAAGAAACGGGTTTCAGACGACCTTTTTGCAACTTGGCAGCCGTATTGTGCGGGAGTATGATGTAAATAAGAATTTCTCTCATTGGAGGCTGCCATGTCCGAAAAAATCTCTCCCGAAACCGTTTCCGTCCTGTCCAGTACC
>CALDNV010000284.1:0-7471 GCA_937914605.1 uncultured Neisseria sp. | reverse complement strand
CTACACTAGATCGCTCGTCGGCAGCGTCAGATGTGTATAAGAGACAGACAAAATAAGGAACTTCATATAATGGTGATCATGTACGAAGTAGTAAATCGTGCTTCGAACCATTTGTTTTCTGAATCAATTTTATTTTTTAGAAATAAAATTTTATGTATTTTACTACTGCTCGATGACCAGTGGTATGCATATTAGATAAACGGCATATATTTGTCAATTAAAATATGCAAAATATATAGATTCATCCATATTATTATTTATGTGTTTTTATCAGGGAGATAATTATGAAACACAAAACACACATGAATCGTTTTACCGCGCTCAACAAAACAATGGCTTTGTCATTGGCAGCCGCAGGTCTTGTTTCCGCTTCGCCTGCATTTGCGGCAGCGCTGACACATGCTTCTTATGTAAGCATTAACGATAACAACGAATCCGGACGTGGCAACTTCGATAGCCAAGGTGCAACTGGCCGTTACGGTGTAGCTGTCGGCGTTCAAGCCAGTGCAAAAAGCCACAGCACCGTTGCAATTGGTACTGAAACCACTGCTGAACATGAATCCGCTACTGCAGTTGGCACACTCTCCAAAGCTGAAGGCACTGCCGCTGCAGCTTTCGGTCAAGGTGCCAGTGCAACTGCTAATGCAGCTACCGCTATCGGTCGCCAAGCTGCCGCAAAAGGTAACAGCAGCACTGCAGTAGGTTCTTCCTCTGTCGCTGAAGGCTTGTCTTCTACCGCATTTGGCTCCGGCTCTAATGCTACAGCTCCTGCCTCCACCGCTGTCGGACAAGGTACTCAAGCAACCGGCGCTTACACCGTTGCAGTAGGTCAAAAAGCTCAAGCCAGCGGTACTTCTGCGGCTGCAGTAGGTTCTTCTTCCGTCGCCAGCGGCAACTACTCTGTTGCAACAGGTCCTGCTTCCCAAGCTACTGGAAACGCCAGCGTCGCTTCTGGTCTGCAGGCCCAAGCTAAAGGCGGCTCTTCTGTCGCTATCGGTCGCGGAGCGATTGCAAGTGATGAATACTCTGTTGCTTTAGGTGCAAATTCTACTACTTCTGCTGCAGTAGGCACTAACAGCGCTACTGTAAACGGCGTAACTTACAGTGGTTTTGCCGGTACTAATCCTACATCTACAGTAAGTGTAGGCTCAGCAGGTAACGAACGCACAATCACCAATGTTGCAGCCGGCCGTATCACACCTACCAGCACAGATGCCATCAACGGCAGCCAACTGTACCAAGTAGCCGCACAAACAAACGGCAACACCATCGTTATCAATAACCTCCAAGACCGTATCAACGATATGAACAAAGACCTGCGTGCAGGTATCGCTGGTGCTACTGCAATCGGCTTCCTGCAACGTCCGAACGAAGCAGGTAAAAGTATCGTTTCTGCAGCTGTAGGTGGCTATCGTGGTCAACAAGCAATTGCTGTTGGTTATGCACATAATTCCGATAACAACAAATGGTCCATCAAAACCGGCGTAAGCGTGAACACCCGCAAAGATGTCAACTGGGGCGGAAGCGTCGGCTACCAATGGTAAGACCTAGAGGAGATGGTTTAAAATCATCTCCATCTATCAAAGATTTGATATAAAAGGAAAAAACATGAAATTATCGAAATTTGTATTGCCTGCGATTGCAGCACTCTCCTTGGCAGCCTGTGGTAATCTGAGCAAAGTTAGCAAAGAAGGCACTACTGACAATCCCGTATGGCCTGATGCAGCCAAAACCACCCTGCGTCACGATGGTACTCAACATGGCTCTTGGCCAAACTGGGATAATGTCCGTCAAATTGAAGCCGGCATGAATAAAGACCAAATCTATGAACTGATTGGACGTCCTCACTTCCAAGAAGGTCTTTATGGCGTGCGCGAGTGGGACTACTTGTTCAACTACCGTGAAAATGGTGAACACAAAACTTGCCAATTCAAAATTCTGTTTGATAAAGACAAAAATGCCCAATCATTCTATTGGATGCCTGAAGGCTGCGGTCCGAAAAAAGCAGAACCTCAAGTTGTTCGTGAAGTCATTATTCGCGAAGTTGCACCTACTCCCGCACAAACTCGTATTCGCCAATAAATTATCGACTAATGAACTGAGTCCCTATTTTTAATTGACTTAATTTACTGAAATAGTCGCTCATATCAAATCAAAGCCGGATCATGTACTCAAACATGATTCGGCTTTTCGCATTTTTAGTTTTCAGACGACCTACATGTGGTCTATCCCCACCATACTGTCTCTTAAATACCACCAAATTATCCCGCTAGAAACAACATCCAAAGCAATCACTCCAAGAGAGTCTCATACAAAGTTCCGCCGAGAAGTGTTGCAACTGTATTGTTTGCCTTATAATAGCGACTCCTTAAAAATTTCCAAACCACCCTCCCTATAATATTCTGCATAAATAAGGGATTGCACATACTATCGGAATATCATATTATTCCTTAACAATAAATAAAAACACTTAAAATAAAATTTCCTTTTAATACAGTTGAATACAAAATATCAAATAACCAATGGGGATCTCCTTTTTGTAAGATATTTCATCAGCATGATGCCTAAAAATATTTACTGTATAAAAGGTTATACAAGAAATGGATAATTGAATAATGAGTATCGGACTATTACGCGTACTGCTTCAAAGCCAGACCATTACAAATGCACAAGCTGAACATTACGGCAATGCCTTGAAATCAGGGAAAGAAATCTTACCCATGCTTTTTGCGGACGGCATCATCTCTCCTAGAAGTTTAGGAGAATTAGTTGCACGTGTATTCAGCTACCCCTTATTGGATTTGCATCATTATCCTCGCAGCAATGTCATAACTGATGTTTTAAGCGAAGAACAGATGGTTCAAAATCGATGCATACCCATATTTCGTCGCGGCCGTAAAGTTTATCTGGCCGTATCAGACCCGACACAAATCCAAAACTTCCAAAAAATCACTTTTTCTTCAGGTGTGACGATAGATTTAGTTGTCGTACCTGACGACCAGTTAAGCTCCCTTTTAGAATGGTTAGGACAACGTTCTACCACTATCTTAAAAGAAATTAGTGAAGAACAAGAAGCTGCTCAGCCCTCTCAGGCGCTTTATATTGACAACGAAGAGGCTGAAGATGGGCCTATTCCACGTTTTATTCACAAGACCTTATCAGATGCGCTAAATGCAGGCGCATCCGATATACATTTCGAATTTTATGAACAAATGGCTCGTGTCCGTTTTCGTGTAGATGGACAGCTAAGGGAAGTGGTTCAACCCCCTGTTGCTGTACGCGGACAGCTGGCTTCACGCATCAAAGTAATGGCGCGTTTGGACATTTCGGAAAAACGCGTACCGCAAGATGGTCGTATTCAGATTGCTTTCCATAAACACGGTCGCCCCATTGATTTTCGTGTAAGTACGTTACCTACGCTTTTTGGCGAAAAAGTGGTAATGCGTATTCTGAATTCTGATGCAGCAACTTTAAATATTGACCAACTGGGATTCGAACCCTTCCAAAAAGAAATGCTGCTTGAGGCCATTCATCGGCCTTATGGCATGGTATTGGTAACAGGTCCGACAGGCTCCGGTAAAACCGTATCACTTTATACTTGCTTGAATATTTTAAATACAGAAGACGTCAATATTTCCACTGCAGAAGACCCGGCCGAGATTAATTTACCCGGCATCAACCAAGTCAACGTCAATGACAAACAAGGTTTGACTTTTGCTGCGGCCTTGAAATCTTTCTTGCGACAAGACCCTGACATTATCATGGTAGGTGAGATTCGGGACTTGGAAACCGCGGATATTGCCATCAAAGCGGCACAAACCGGACATATGGTGTTTTCAACGTTGCATACCAATAACGCGCCTGCGACCCTATCCCGTATGTTGAACATGGGGGTTGCCCCATTCAACATTGCCAGTTCCGTCAGCTTAATTATGGCGCAACGACTATTGCGTCGTCTGTGTTCGAGCTGTAAGCGAGAGGTTGAACGTCCTCCAGTTCCCGCATTAAAAAAAGCAGGATTTACAGATGAGGATTTAGCAAAGGATTGGAAACTCTACCGTCCTGTCGGTTGCGATAGTTGTCGTGGTAAAGGCTTTAAAGGCCGTGTCGGTGTCTACGAAGTAATGCCGATTACCGAGGAAATGCAACGTGTCATTATGAATAATGGTACGGAAGTTGATATTATGAACATGGCCTATAAAGAAGGCATGGTCGATTTACGCCGTGCAGGCTTATTAAAAGTTATGCAAGGTTTGACTTCATTAGAAGAAGTGATTGCTCACACTAACGATTAAACCATTGAATCGAAGAAACACGGGGACTTTTGTTTTCTTCATTCTTAAACTTAAACCAAGGGGTAACAAAATGGCTCAAGCAGAGCAAAAAAGAGGCTTATTCGCTCAAAAAAATAAAGGCAAACGTTTTACGTTTGAAGGTAAAAATACCAATACGGATCAATTGGTCCGAGGCGAAGTAGTCGCCAAAGACGAAGAAGAAGCGCGTAAAAAGCTCCAACGTCGCGGGATACGCCCTTTACGTATCAGTAAAGTAAAGGCAACTAAAAAGCGTCGTATTACTCAGGAAGACATCACTGTCTTTACCCGTCAACTTGCCACCATGATGAAAGCAGGTCTGCCTTTAATGCAGGCTTTTGAAATTGTCGCACGCGGACACTCCAACCCATCCATGACTGAAATGTTGATGCAAGTCCGTGCAGATGTGGAACAAGGTAGTGCATTAGGTAAATCATTTGCCAAATATCCAAAATATTTCGACCGTTTTTATTGCAATCTGATTGCGGCCGGCGAAGCTGGCGGTGTTTTGGAAAGCCTGTTGGATAAACTTGCTGTATATAAAGAGAAAACGCAAGCCATTAAGAAAAAAGTGAAAACCGCACTGACTTACCCAATTTCTATTGTTGTTGTTGCAATAGCATTGATCTTTGTAATGATGCGTTGGGTATTACCTGAATTTGGTAAAGTTTATGCTGGAATGGGTGCTGAATTGCCTGGTTTAACCCAAGTTGTTATGGATATTTCCAAAATATTCGTGGAATATGGGTGGCTGATGATTGTTATGGTTATTGCCATTTGTTTTGGTGTTTATAAACTACATGAAAAATCACCAAATTTCCAGAAACGTATAGATGCAATGGTTTTACGTTTACCAATTTTTGGTCAAATTGTCCGTAAAGCAACTATTGCTCGCTGGGCTCGTACCACTTCCACCTTGTTTGCAGCAGGCGTACCTTTGGTAGAAGTTTTAGATTCAGTAGCAGGAGCAGCCGGTAATATCCTTTATGAGGAGGCAACACAGGACATTCGTGCGAAAGTTACTCAAGGTCTTTCTTTGACTTCGAGTATGCAAAGTACGGATATGTTCCCCAATATGGTTATTCAAATGGCCGCTATTGGTGAAGAATCCGGTTCCCTTGATGATATGCTGAATAAAGCTGCAGAGTTTTACGAGGATGAAGTTGATAACTCTGTAGCACAATTATCCTCACTGATGGAGCCCATCATTATGGTAGTTTTAGGCTCCATCATCGGAACATTGTTGGTAGCAATGTATCTGCCGCTGTTTAACCTCGGTAACGTAGTAGGTTAATATGTTGGAGTCTTTGGATACATTAGCACCATTTGCTATTCCATTATCTGTCGTTGTTGGTTTGTTGATCGGAAGTTTCCTTAATGTTGTCATTTATCGCGTTCCTGTCATGATGGAACGCGGCTGGACCCAGTTTGCGAAAGAGCATTTGCAACTTGAATTAACGGAAGAAGAGCAGCAACCATTCAATTTGATGAAACCGGATTCACGCTGCCCTAAGTGTCATGCTCCGGTAAAGGCTTGGCAAAATATTCCGATTTTCAGTTATCTGATGCTTGGCGGTAAATGTGGTTCGTGTAAAACACCTATCAGCATCCGTTATCCCTTAATCGAATTATTGACCGGCATATTGTTTGGTGTTGTGGCGTGGCAATATGGCTGGACGATGGCTGCATTTGGCAGTTTGATATTGACTGCAATATTGATTGCATTAACCTTTATCGATGCGGATACTCAATATTTACCCGACAGCCTGACCCTGCCGTTGATATGGTTAGGTTTGCTGTTTAATTTGAATGGCACTTTTGTTCCATTAAAATCTGCCGTTTTAGGCGCGGTTTTCGGCTATATGAGCTTATGGCTGTTGTGTTTTATCTATAAGCTTTTGACTGGAAAAATCGGTATGGGTAACGGCGATTTTAAATTGCTGGCTGCACTAGGTGCATGGCTTGGTGTCGGCATTTTACCTGTATTGGTCTTTATGGCAGCGTTAATTGGTCTGATTGGTGCGATTATCGGACGGGTTGCCAAAGGACAATATTTTGCATTCGGTCCGAGTTTGGCTATTGCCGGCTGGATTATTTTGGTAGCTAACGAGCCGGTACATCGTGCCGTCACTTGGTGGCTGACCAAATCAGGGTTTTAATATGACTTTATGGATAGGTTTGACGGGTGGTATCGGCAGCGGGAAATCTCAAGCAGCAAAAATCTTTTCTGATTTGGGTGTCCCGCACATTGATGCCGACGCCCTGAGTCGAAACCTGACGGCGGATAACGGTATAGCATTACCGGCTATCCGCCGTCTTTTTGGCGACAAGGTTTTTCATACCCCAAACAGTCTGAACCGTGCTGCTTTGAGGGATCTGGTTTTCAGACGACCTCAAGCCAAAAAAGAATTGGAGGAGGTGTTGCTGCCTTTGATTTTAAATGAAATCAAATCGGCAAAAAACCGCTATCCTAACGCAGCATACGGCATCATCGATGTACCTTTGCTGATTGAAAATCCGGAATTTTTAGCGGCTGTCGATAGAGTGTTGGTTATCGACGTTTCTGAAGCAACCCAAATTCTTCGCGTTCAGCAAAGAAGCGGTTTGGACACAGAAGAGATCAAGCGCATTATGAACACTCAGGCCAACCGCAAAACGCGGCTGCTCTATGCAGATGATGTCTTAGAAAATGAAGGGACTTTATCTGAATTGACCAAGAAAATTCAGGAACTGCATAGGTTTTATCTGGGATATTCCGGCAACTCGAAATTTGGTACATCATTGCCCTAACGTGAAATATTTCAATCAACGGACAAAGCATAAATGATTTGTAAGGAACAAATAATGACTGAAGTAACGACTGTGAAATGTCCGACCTGTCAAAAGCCGGTGATATGGAATGAAGAGAGCAAATACCGGCCTTTTTGCAGTCAACGCTGCCGATTGATCGACTTAGGCGAATGGGCGCAAGAGAAATATACGGTTGCAGCGGAAGAAGACGATAGCTTATCGGACTTATTAAAATTATAAACGATAGAACATAACTATCTAATAGACCCTGGTTTAACAAACAAAAAATAAAGCCATTTATAGTGGATTAAATCTAAATCAGGACAAGGCGACGAAGCCGCAGACAGTACAGATAGTACGGAACCGAT